>JAFQTF010000052.1 GCA_017409205.1 Oscillospiraceae bacterium
CATTCGACAACGGCTGGTCCGCCATGCTGTACGATGGCGAGAACTACTGCTTCTCCAAGAAGTATGACCTGCACATCATCGACCGTGTCGGCGGCGGCGACTCCTTCGGCGGCGGCCTGATCTATGCTCTGCTGTCCGGCAAGGACACCCAGGCAGCTGTTGAATTCGCAGTTGCTGCTTCCGCTCTGAAGCACTCCATCGGCGGCGACTACAACATGGTCACTGTTCCCGAAGTTGAGAAGCTGGCAGGCGGCGACGGCTCCGGCCGTATCCAGAGATAATTCTCTGACCGTAATGATCATCAGCCTCTGCCCGGAAAACCGGGCAGAGGCAACTTACGATTCTGACCATTTGGCTGTAGGGCGGGGATTTTCTCCCGCAGTCCACATGGCGCCCCGGCGGGAGCAAATCCCCGCCCTACAAAATCCATTTTAGATTAGGAGTTAATATATGAAGCCTTTTATGGATAAGGATTTTATCCTGGATACCCCCACCGCACAGCACCTGTACCACGACTATGCTTCCAAGATGCCTCTGGCTGACTACCACTGCCATCTGAATCCCCAGGAGATTTTTGAGGACCGCCGTTTCAACAATCTGGCCGAAGTCTGGCTGGGCGGTGAAAATCCCGACGGCACCTTTGCCGGCGACCACTACAAGTGGCGTGTTATGCGCTCTAATGGCGTCGAGGAAAAGTTCGTCACCGGTATGGTGGATCCCTTCGAGAAGTTCATGAAGTTTGTCGAGGCTCTGGAAATGGCCATCGGCAACCCCATGTATCACTGGTGCCATCTGGAGCTGCGTCAGTTCTTTGGCGTCACCGAGCCCCTGACCACCGAAAGCGCAAAGCGCATCTGGGATCATTGCAACAACCTGCTGCAGAATGACCCCGATATGTCCGCTCGTGGCCTGATCCGCAAGGCAAACGTTGCCTTCATCGGCACCACTGACGATCCCATCGACTCCCTGGAGTGGCACGAAAAGATCGCTGCCGACCCCACCATCGAAGTGGTCGTCGGTCCCTCCTACCGTCCTGACAAGGCTGTGAACATCCACAAGGCCGGCTGGCACGAGTACATGAAGGCTCTGGCCAAGTCTGTCGGCAAGGAAGAACTGGCCACCATGCAGGATGTTCTGGATGCTCTGCTGGAGCGTCTGGCTCACTTCAAGGCCCACGGCTGTAAGGCTTCCGACCATGGTCTGGACTATGTTCCCTTTGTGGACTACACCGTTGAGCAGGCTGATGCTGTTTACCAGAAGGCTCTGAAGGGCGAGAAGCTGACCATCGAGGAGATCGAAGGCTTCCAGACCGTCATCCTGCTGACCCTGGGCAAGGCATACCATGAAATGGATATCGCCATGCAGCTGCACTACTCCTGCCTGCGCAACAACAACCAGCGGATCTTCAAGCTGCAGGGCGGCGACACCGGCGTTGACGCCATCGCCCAGAACACCTGCGGCGGCAACATCAGCCAGCTGCTGTCCGCTCTGGACGAGGCCGGCAAGTGCCCCAAGACCATCCTGTACTCCCTGAATCCCGCCGACAACGCCCAGCTGGGCACCCTGATCGGCTGCTTCCAGGGCCCCGAGGTTCCCGGCAAGATCCAGCAGGGTTCCGCATGGTGGTTCAATGACCACAAGGTTGGTATGGAAGAGCAGATGAAGTCCCTGGCCTCCCTGGGCCTGCTGGGCAACTTCGTTGGCATGCTGACCGACTCCCGCTCCTTCCTGAGCTATGCCCGTCACGACTACTTCCGCCGCATTATGTGCAACCTGATCGGCAACTGGGTTGAGAACGGCGAATACCCCAACATCGAATCCAGCCTGAAGAAGCTGGTGGAAGGCATTTCCTTCAACAACGCCAAGCGTTACTTTGGTCTGTAATTTCACCATAACAAACCGGCAGGTCATCATGACCTGCCGGTTTTCCTGCATCGGCGGAATGCAAACCCATTGCTTCACACTTGTGTTTGTGATATAATTAATTTGATACTCGAAATATGAGAGGGGGTCTGGACCATGGGAGATATCTTTGTCGGAATCGCGCTTTTGCTGGTTTCCCTGGTGGTTTTTTTGTTAAGCATCCGTTCCTTTCTGGAAAAAGGATTTCTGTTCAATAATGCCTATATTTACGCATCCAAAAAGCAGCGGGAGACAATGAACAAAAAGCCCTATTACCGCCAGACTGCGGTGGTTTTCCTGCTCATTGCCATAGTCTTTTTGTGCCTTGGTTTTGCGACCCTTTGGGATGCCGGCTGGATGACGTACCTTGCAGGAGCATTGATGCTGATTATCCTGATCTATGCCATCGTTTCCAGTATCGCCATCGAAAAGCAGAAAATGCAGCACTAACCTGCTCATGGTTTTCCGCTTTCGGCAACTCCCATCAAAACACCTGATGTGTATAAATAACAAACCCGGCACCCCAAGGGGTGCCGGGTCTTTTTTGAATTACAGTTCTTCGGCCACAGCCATAAGGAGAATACCAACAATGACGATGGTAATAAAGACGTAAGTCTTCCAGTTCAGCTTTTCCTTCAGGAAAATGCGGGACAGCAGCAGGGACACAACGCAGACGGAGGACAGGATGGGTGCAGCAATGGCATCCACACCGCCGAGGGCATAGACATAAGTAAACTGACCGGCGGTTTCAAATACGGCAGCCAGGATCTTGTCCTTGTGCTGGGGCACAGGGCCGAATTTCACCTTCTTAGACTTCATGAAAATGAACAGGCCCAGAGCGAACAGGGCAAAGGTCAGCTCGTAGCTGGTATTGGCAACTGCTTCAATGGTTTCCTCGGTAACATCCACAAAGGGAGCATCGGCAATGTCTTCCACCAGGAAGAATGCGTCGTCCAGGAAGGTACCGAAAGCATCCAGCAGCGCATACACAAAAGGCATGCAGAAAGCAACAATTGCCAGTTTCTTGCCGTAGGTCTTCTTTCTGGTGGTTTCACCGCGATTTTCCAGGAAGCTGACACCCAGAACACCAACGGTAATAATTCCAATGGCAACCCAGGTCAGGGGAGAAATTTCTTCTTTCAGGAAAATAACAAACAGCAGCGTGCAAATGACACCGGCGGTATTCTCAATGGGATCGGAAATGGATTCTTCCAGGAAGCGCATTCCGAAGTAGGAAAATGCCATGGAGATGATGTAGAACAGAGATACCGGCAAATAAATCAGCAGGTTCATCGGATTGTAGCCAATATCCTGTGTCAGCAGCGTGAAGATGGCATGAGCACCCATGACCACGCCCACCCAGACGCAGATCTTCAGATGGGAATACTTTTCATTGGGCAGAGCGCCTTTTTTGTAAAACAGTTCTGCAGTACCCCACAAAAGAGCAGTTGCAACAGAAAAGAACAACCAAGACATACAAATTTCCTCTTTCTTTTTTACAATTTTATTGTGTCATCGAAGCAGGATTTAAGAGACAGCAATTCTGGTTTCCCGGAATTGCCGTCCCTGCCTTCAATGGCAGATTACAGATCAACAAGGCCCGCATCCAGCATTTTCTGCAGGCTCATGAGAATGCCCAGCTTGGCATGATACCAGGTCAGGCCACCCTGGAAATAGACCGCATAGGGAGGCCGGATGGGGCCATCGGCAGAAAGCTCGATGGAGCTGCCCTGGACAAAGGCGCCTGCTGCCATGATGACCCTGTCCAGATAACCGGGCATCTCGGAAGGCCAGGGTGTTGCGAAGCTGTCCACGGGAGCGGCTGCCTGAATACCCTTGCAGAAGGCAATCATGCCCTCCTCGCTGCCCAGCTCCACCGCCTGAATGATGTCATGACGGCTTTCGGTGGCATTGGGCACACATCTGAAGCCCAGAGGCTCATAGAGGTTTGCCGCAAAGATGGCACCCTTTTCCGCGCCGGCCACAACCGTGGGAGCCAGGAAGAAACCCTGGTAGAGAGAAGTCATCAGACCCAGATTGGCGCCCACTTCCTGGCCCAGGCCAGGAGCAGACAGACGGTAAGCGCAGCGGTCAACGCAGGTTTTGGTGCCGGCGATATAGCCGCCAATGGGAGCAAGACCGCCGCCGGGATTTTTGATCAGGGAGCCTACGGTCATATCGGCGCCCACATCAGAAGGTTCGATGGTCTCCACAAACTCGCCGTAGCAGTTATCCACCATTACGATCAGGTCAGGCTTTACGCTCTTACAGAAGGCAATCAGTTCGCCGATCTGCTTCACAGAGAAGGTAGGCCGGGTGGCATACCCCTTGGAGCGCTGGATGGTGATCATTTTGGTTTTGGGGTTGATGGCCCTGGCGATGTTTTCATAATCAAAGGTGCCGTCCGGAAGCAGATCCACCTGATTGTAGGTGACGCCGTATTCTGCCAGAGAGCAGGGGCTGGGACGGATGCCGATGACCTCCTGCAGGGTGTCGTAGGGCAGGCCCACCGGGCTCAGCAGTTCATCGCCGGGCAGCAGATTGGCACTGAGGGCAATGGTCAGGGCATGGGTGCCGCAGGTGATCTGAGGGCGGACAAGGGCCGCCTCAGTATGGAACACATCGGCATAAACCCGTTCCAGATTATCCCGGCCATAGTCATCATAGCCGTAGCCGGTGGTGCCCACAAAGCAGGCTGCGGAAACCTTGTTCTTCTGCATGGCCCGCAGAACCTTGGCCTGATTGTGCTCAGCAATTTTATCAATAACAGCAAAACGCTGTTCCAGACGGGCGATGGCCTTCTCGCCGTAGGCATAGACGGCAGGAGAAATGCCCATGGTCTGATACAGTTCCAGCAATTCTTCCATAGTTCTTAATCCTCTTTTTTCACATTGTTCAATAGTTCATTGGCAAGGTTATTCAAAACATCAGGCCGGGATACGATCAGTCCCGTTTCCGCTTCCCCCAGGATCAGCAACGTATCCCCCGGACGAATGCCGAAAAGCTCTCTCGCCTCCTTGGGAATAACGATCTGGCCCCGGTCGCCCACCTTTGCAGTGCCGAAGACCCGCTGGGCGTTCTGCTTGCCAAGAATGTGTTTTCCTCCAGCCATAGCTGACCTCCAAATCACATTTTTCATACTTTTCACACCAGCAAAGTATACAAAATTCCGCAGGCATTGTCAAGATACCTGCGGAATATTTTTGTATTATTCTTCCAAAAGAATGGCCTTGGCTTTGGTATATTTGTCCCGAAAATAGCCGATGCGGCCTTCCGGCACCGGAACACCGGCAAAGCGGCTTTCGGTGGAATTGTGGGCAAGGTCTGCAAGCTTCACCTTCATGGCCACGGGATGTCCCTTGATTGCCCGAACATATTCGAAATAATCCGTACCTTTTTCATGGGTCAGCAGCCGGACGGCCTCCACCACCTCCGGCGGAAATTCTTCAGCCAGCTGTTCCAGCGTTACATCTGTGTCCTCCACGGTATCGTGCAGCAGAGCCGCACAGCAGGAGATCTCGTCCTCCATCTGTTCCGCCAGATGGAGCGGGTGGAAAATGTACGGGATCCCCGCCTTATCCACCTGACCATGGTGGGCAGCATACGCAAGGCGCATAGCCTTTGCAGTCAGCTCTGTATAGATCATTCTTCAGTCCTCCCCGCTTTCATATATAATCGTCACAAAACCTGCGGCCCCGGAATCAATCCGACCGTCCAGGCCGCCAGCTCCGGATATTGGGTCACGATCAACCCCATCAGCATCAGAGCGATGCCAATACTCTGTTTTCGGGTCGCACCCCTTTTAGTCATCCCTTCTCCGGCCGCCAAAGATCATGATCAGCCGCAGCAGCTGGGCAAGGGCTACCGCTGTAGCTGCCACATAGGTCAGCGCGGCAGCGGTCAGTGTTTTTCTGGCACCCTTCTGTTCCTCCGCGGTCAGCAGATTGCTCTGCTCAATGGCCACCATGGCACGGCGGCTGGCATTGAATTCCACCGGCAGGGTCACGATCTGGAAAACCAGAGACAGACCGAAGGCGGCAATACCGGCATACACCAGTGTATCGGAAAAATTCCCCAGAAAGGTCAGCAGAATACCTGCCAGAATCAAAGGCATGGCAAGCTTGGAGCCAAGGTTGGTCAGGGGAATGATGGCAGCACGCAGCTTGATGGGAGCATAATTTTCCGCATACTGAACCGCATGGCCCGCTTCATGGCAGGCAACACCGATGGCTGCTGTGGACGTATTGCTGTACACACTGTCGGACAGGCGGATCACATTGGCAGTGGGATCATAGTGATCCGTCAGGTTTCCGCTGACCCGCTCGATGCGGACACCCCGGACACCATTTGCCATCAGAACCCGCTGGGCGGCTTCTGCGCCGGTGAGCCGGCGGGCAGAATACTGCCTGGAATATTTCTTAAACGTGCTGTTCACGTTGGCACTTGCCCACAGAGAAAGCAGCACACAGGGCAGTACCAGAACCAGATAGGTCCAGTCAAATCCATAATAGTAGGGATATGGCATAGAAAATCCTCCGTTTTAAACATATCGTGCAATGCGCAAAAGGCAAAGTGTTACTGTATCATTTTCATTCGCTTTCTTTTGTGAATGTCATCACCAGTCCGGCAGTTCCCAACACCATAAAAACCGTTGACCAGCGTACCCCAAAATCAAATACATACTCTATTTCCGCACTTTGAAATCCAAGGATCAACATAATGCTTGTTAAGATCAGCGCAATGCCCTGCATTTGTTTCCTCATAACATCATCTCCGTACTCTGCACTTTGTACGCTGTTTTTTGGCACTTAAAACGCCTTCGGTTCCATGGCTTCATGGAGTGTATCACGGATCGCCCCGCGAAAAATGGCATAGGCCTGGCTGTGGAGTGTCTGCAGTGCACCTGCGGAAAGATTCACCGGTACCTGACCGGGCATGTACAGATCCTGATCGAATATGAATTTGACTTCCTTATCTTCCGTACCGGGGCGACGCACCTGGCCGGGACCTGCATGAAGCTTCACGCGGCAGCCGCCGCGGATCGCCATTTCCGTATCCACCGTGCAGCGGGTTGCCGTAGCCTCCTTTACATTTTCCAGTGCCAGAACACCCAGATAACAGGGCTCGATCAGCTCCCGGAAGGGTGTCCCCTCCAGGCCCAGAGACTGCCGGGAAATGGTATTGACATACCGCAGCCCTACGCGCTCATAATAGGCAGGCTTGTAAATCTGAATGAATGCAGCCAGAGGCTTATCCAGATGGGCCGCAAACTCCTCCCAGCAGGTATAACGGGAACAGGAAAGGGATATGAATTTACCGGTCAGGTTCACACGCCAGATACCATCGGCAGAGGAAAACTGGTAGTTCATCGTACCGGGCTGGTTCTCCAGACGGAACTGGCCGGGGTTTCCAGTCACTTTAGGCGCAGGAATCTCCATCCGCCGCTGAAACCGGGGATACTCCCCCCGGATGGCTTCCTGAAATTCCACCGGCGGATTGGCGCTGATGGTCAGGATTTCCGGGAACCGGAGCTGGCAGATCACCTCTGCCAGCTGATTGCTGCCATATCGGCAGCGTTTTTCTGATGAAAACATAAACTTCGCTCCAATTTTGTTTTTTTATATTATACCCCCCTGCCCAGCAAATGGCAAGACTTCCCCCTCCGGGAAGCTGTAAGAAAACTGTAAATTTTCCTTCAGAAAAGAATTGGCAAAGACATACAATTGTTCACATTTTATTCATAAACGAAATCGTTTCACCTGATATACTGATGATATGTGAACAAGCGATGTGAAAGGTGTGGTGCTATGACGGATCCCAAAAAGCGCAGATACATGTATATGAGCCTGGCCGTATTTTCTGCCATCAGTATGAGCCTGATCCTGTTTTTTATTCTTTTCCGGCTTCAGGGCATCGGAGATGCGCTG
Source organism: Oscillospiraceae bacterium (assembly GCA_017409205.1). Lineage (GTDB taxonomy): Bacteria > Bacillota > Clostridia > Oscillospirales > Oscillospiraceae > Faecousia. The sequence goes on from JAFQTF010000052.1 coordinate 7,830, forward strand.
CGGTCAGTATCGGATATTCTGGCACCTTTTGTATACGGCGGCGTTGTGGCCTATCTGCTGCGGCCTCTGTGCAATACCTATGAATCCTTCTTTACAGATGTATTCCCCAAAAAACTGAAGCGGACAGCCAACAGCATGGCTGTGGGACTCAGCCTCGTGACCGGTATTCTGGTGGTTTACGCTCTGATCATCATGATCGCCCCGCAGCTGTACGAAAGCATCCTCTCCCTCTGGCATTCCCTGCCCGACAAGATCAACCAGTTCCTGACCTGGGCTACTGCAATCTTCGGCGAGGATGAGGAGCTGCTCCATCTGTTCAATACCAGCTATCAGGCCCTTTATACCGAGTTGGAGGCCTGGGCACAGAATACATTGGTTCCCTACATCACCAATATTGTCAGCGTTGCAGGCAGCAGCGTAATGAAGATCCTGAATTTCCTGTACGACCTGCTGATCGGACTGATCGTAGCCGTTTATCTTCTGGGCAGCCGGAAAAAGTTCGCCCGTCAAAGTGTACTTCTGGTCAGAAGCACCCTGAAGCCCAAGTGGGCCGATATGTTTCTGGAAGAGGTTGCTTTCATCGACCGGATGTTCGGCGGCTTCATTGACGGCAAGATCCTGGATTCTGCCATCATTGGTGTGCTGTGCTACATCGGATGTCTGATTTTCAAGTTCCCCAATCCCCTGCTGATTGCCGCCATTGTCGGCATCACCAATGTGATTCCCTTCTTCGGCCCCTTCATCGGTGCCATCCCCAGTACCTTCCTGATCCTGATTGAGGATCCCATTAAGGCGTTGTGGTTCGTACTGTTCGTCCTGGTGCTGCAGCAGCTGGACGGCAATATCATCGGCCCCACCATCCTGGGTGACCGGACAGGTCTCAGCAGCTTCTGGGTATTGTTCACCATCATTCTCTGCGGCGGCCTCTGGGGCATCGTGGGCATGATTATTGCAGTTCCCTTCTTCGCAGTTATCTATGATACCATCAAGAAATTTGTCCGCCGGGGTCTTTTCAAAAAAGGCCAGATCGAGCTGTGGCAGCAGTATAAGGCCGACTACCCGGATGAAGAACCCAAGAAAAAATAGCAAAAAATCCGCTGTGAATCTTCACAGCGGATTTTCTTACTCTTTAGTAGCCTCCGGCAATTCCTTCGTTTCTTCAAACCGCATCCTGGTTCGGCGCGCCGCTTCAAGCAAGCCCCGGAATTCCTCTGAGAGGACATTGCGCATATTTTCATCGGTGCTGAGTACTTTCAGATAATTCAGCGTGTTTCTGGGATGGAATATCTCCAGTGCATTGTCCACACCGCCGGTGCCCAGAAGTGTGAACATCACATCCACCAGACGGCCCCGTTCCTGATTCGTCATATCCGCAAACCAGGCTTTGATGGTGGCATCCATGAATTTGGAATCCTCGGAGATCTCCTCCACTGTGACAAATTCCCTGCCCAGCAGCTCCCAGGAATAGGGATCGTGCTGCAAAAGGCTCACCGTGCGGCTCTTTACCACAGTATAAGGTTCCTCATGCTCCAGCAGCATGCCAATCACCGAGGACTGGGGAACATAGGTCCTGATCCGCGGCACAATGGACAGATATCCGGGATCCCCCATCATATATTTGGTAAAACCGGGGCCATCGTTGTTGAAAACCCCAAGGATCCGGGGCTGGATCAGCGGACCGCTGCGGGCAGCTGCAAATACCGCCAGATTGCCGCCCTTGGAATGGCCGCCCAGACGCAGAGGCAGGCCATATTCCGCTGCCACATCCCGCAGATACTGTGCCGCCAGGCGCTGGGCCGGAACAGTCTGCTGGAAGGACATATTGAAGTCCTCCTTCCAGCCCACCAGCGTATAATCTGTGCCCCGGAAGGCAAGAAACGCACTTCCATCGTCCAGCAGGAAGGTCATAGCCGCAAACTGTGTCTCCTGTTCCGGAATCAGCATATCCCGGTACATCACGATCCTTATCTGGCCGAACCGGGTGGACATGGCTGCCTGATGGAGCAGATCCAGGTCCTTTTCCACCCGGACATACTGCTCCGGATCCTTTCTGGAAAAGAAATCTTCCGCTGCATCCCGCAGCAGCACTGGCACCTCCGGACTGGCTTCCACTGCGCCGCCGTAATGAATATAGCTCAGAGTTGAGAAAATCAGTGCATCCACCTCATTGGGCGGATCCTGGCGGAAAGTAAGATCGCCACGCCATTTCAAATAATCATACATGGTTGCCATAGCTGTCACCTCTTGCAAATACCTTACCACGGAATTATGAAGATTTCCACCTAATTGTGGTTGGGAAATATTAAATTTTTTAAGAATACAACACTTGGCTTGACAAATCAGTTTATTGACGATAAACTAGGTTTATGCTTAATAAACCAGGAGGTGACATTATGGATACCTACAAGCTGGGCGCTGTGGAATCCCGTTTTGCGGAGATCATCTGGAACCACGAGCCCCTTCATTCCCGGGAACTGGTCATTCTCTGTCAGCAGGAACTGGACTGGAAAAAGCCGACCACATATACTGTGCTGCGCAAGCTCTGCCAGCGGGGCATTTTTCAGAACAAGGATGGCATTGTCTCCTCTCTGATTTCCCGGCAGGAATACAATGCCCGGCAGAGCGAGCAGTTTGTGGAAGAAACCTTTGCCGGTTCCCTTCCCGCTTTTCTTGCCGCCTTTACGACCCGCAAGCAGCTCAGTGCCCGGGAGGTGGAGGAAATCCGGCGGATGATCGATTCTTATGGAGGTGAGTGATATGACATCTCTGTTCTTAAAGCTGGTGAATATGAGTATCACCGCCTCCTGGCTGGTAGCGGCTGTCATCCTGCTCCGTCTGCTCCTGAAAAAGGCGCCGAAGGCGCTCCACTGTGCTCTGTGGGCATTGGTGGCGATCCGTCTGATCTGCCCCCTCTTCCCGGAAAGCAGCCTCAGTCTTGTGCCCAGGCAGGCGCCTCTCACTGCTGAAAGCTTTCTGTCAGAGCCCGCGGTTCCTTCTCCCCATGTTGCACATGAATATGTGACCTATGAAACCCCCACCGGTGAAGTTACTTTTTCCGAAACAATGACGGTCAACCACACAGGCGGGCCCTTCCCGATCCTGCACTGGCTCACCGGCATCTGGTTGGCAGGAATGGGGCTGATGCTGCTCTGGGCCGCAGAAAGCTTCTTAACAATCCGGCGTCAAGCAGCGCCCTCCATCTTTGTGGGAGATGGGGTATGGATCTGTGACCATGTGGATACTCCCTTTATCCTTGGATTATTCCGACCGCGGATCTATCTGCCGTCTTCTCTGGACAGCAGGGATGCAGATCATGTTCTTGCCCACGAACGGGCGCACCTGAAGCGGAAGGATCACTGGTGGAAGCCCATCGGCTTTGTGCTTCTGGCGATATACTGGTTCAATCCGGTGCTGTGGCTTGCCTACATTCTGTTATGCCGGGATATTGAACTGGCCTGTGACGAAAAAGTGGTCAGGGAAATGGATATCCCGGAGAAAAAAGCTTACTCCACCGCTCTCCTAAACTGCAGCCTGCCCCGCCACCGGATCGCCGCCTGTCCCCTGGCTTTTGGCGAGGTAGGTGTCAGGCACCGGGTCAAAAACATACTGCACTATAAAAAACCGGCCTTCTGGATCGTTCTGATTGCTGTCATTCTCAGTATCATCGCTGCTGTCTGCCTGCTGACAAACCCCGCAAAGGGAATGTACCTGTATGAGATCGATGACAGCCGAAATTACAGTGACCTGTTCACAAACACTGACGACATCTATCTGATCAAGGAAGGCGAAGAATTCCCGGTATCCCATCCCGATGGGGTTTTGAATCTCCTGGATGATATCACCGTACGGAAGTATCCTGTCAGCCGCAGCCGTGAGGAAACCCGGGATAAGACACACCAGGTCCATTTGCGCGGTAATACCTATCTGAATTTCAGCTGGAATTTTACCCATGTCTGGATCGATAATGGTGTGAAGCCCACTTATACCTACCGGGTAAATGAACCGGAGGTGCTGCAAGAACTGTTTGCAATCATCACCGGAGAGAAGCTGTCCATGGCTGCCATGGAGGTAAGTCCCACCGGACTGACAGCTGTATATTCTCCCAAGAAAACATACGAGGATACCAACATTCTGTTTGAATCGGAAAACTGTTTTCTGGACGTCTGGGACGGCAGTCGCTGGACGCGGATGGATAACACCAGCACAAGTCAGATAAGTACCTTCATCGATCCAAAAAACGGCGAACGTCATCAGCTGGACTGGTTCCATGTCTATGGTGTTCTGCCCACCGGAAGATACCGTCTGGGCTCTACCGTTATATTCATGGACGTCTACATGCACAGCGGTATTTCCCATACCCTATACGCAGAATTTTCCATTACAGACGAAGCAAAAATTTGGTTTTATGCGCCCCACGATGCAGGCTATGCCTCTCCCCTTGAGGACAGTACGGCACAGTTGCCCGGAGCTGAACACATTACCCTCCACCATTCCACCGAGGAACATCACATCACCATGGAGACGGATGCTGGTTCTGAGGTGATCATCACCGGATGGCCCATCTTCACTGCCTACTTCCACGATCTTACCGGAGACGGCGTGGACGAAGTCTGCACCACGGTGGCAGAGGGCTTTGGTATTATCGATATCCGGGTCCGGGTCTATGACTGCATGGCAAAAAGAATCTATGAGCTAGAGGATCGGGGCAACAGCAATTATGCGCTCTCCGTCCGCAGTAACCAGTTATGGGTCACCCAGACCCTGGATGAGCGGTATGAAGTTTTGAACGCCGGACTCCTGAGCCTCAGTGATGACGGCACTTCTCTGACGATCCTGCCGCCGGAGGATTCCGCTGGTTGACAAATACGCTTGCTGCCTATAAAATAGGTTTTATCAACTTATTCTGGAGGAATTCCCATGGAACTGACAAGACAGGCAGCACTGGATCTGCTGATGAAGTACAACAAAGAACCCTTCCATATTCTCCACGCTCTGACCGTTGAGGGTGTTATGCGCTGGTATGCAAATGAACTGGGCTATGAAACGGAAGCTGATTTCTGGGCCATGGCCGGTCTGCTGCATGATGTGGACTTTGAGCAGTATCCCGAACAGCACTGCATCAAGGCACCTGACCTGCTGGCAGAAGTAAACGCTTCTCCGGAACTGGTGCATGCCATCTGTTCCCACGCCTGGGGCGTCTGCTGCGACGTGGAACCGGTGCATCAAATGGAAAAGGTGATGTTCGCCGTGGATGAACTCACCGGTCTCATCGGCGCTGCAGCCCGCATGCGGCCCAGCAAGAGCGTTATGGACATGGAGCTGAGCAGCCTGAAGAAGAAATTCAAGGACAAGAAGTTCGCCGCCGGCTGCTCCCGGGACATCATCCGGCAGGGCGCTGAGCTGCTGGGCTGGTCTCTGGACGAGGTTCTGGACAAGACCATTCAGGCTATGCGCAGCTGCGAAGCCACGGTTGCAGAAGAACAGGCTGCCCTCTGCGGCTAAAATATCTCCCAACAAGAAAAACCGGAAGGATCGCTCCTTCCGGTTTTTATGTTACTTGTTGTTCTTCAGGGGGGTGATGTACTGCTCGCGGCGGCGGTTGCGCTCGATGCGGTAGGTCTCATCTCCACCCTCATGGACCATCCGCAGATACTCATAGTGATTATGAAGGATGGCTTCGTTGGTTCTGGCCAACATCATAACAGCAATGGAGGAGCAGTGGTCAGAAGCACGCTCCAGATGGGTCAGGGCTTCCATAAACACCAGACCACTGGAAACGGCACAGGTACCGTTCTTCAGCCGCTTGGTATGGCGATCCTTCAGGATCCGGACCATGTCATCGATGGTCTCTTCCAGAGGCTCGATCCTCTTGGCTGCCTCATTGTCATCCCGGACAAAGGCATCCAGCGTAATGGTCAGGATCTCGTTGACAGCATCGCAGATCAGGGCCAGCTCCTTCTTGGCAAAGTCGGAGAAATCGGACTCTTCCTTTTCCAGCCGCTGGCTCAGCTCCACCAGATTGGTGCCATAGTCACCAATGCGTTCAAAGCTGGGGACAGTCTGCATCAGCATATCCACCTGACGGTCTTCCCACTCGTTTTCAACCTCCTTGCTCAAACCAATGAGGAAATTGTCCACACGGTCGGCAAAACGGTCGATGTTATCCTCGTCCAGAGCAATGACATCCAGCTGAGACTTGTCCTTCGTCAGCAGCACATCACAGCAGCGGGCAAAATTATCCCGGGCGATGGTACCCATGGAGATAACCGCTTTGGTGGCCTCACCCACAGCAACTGCGGGAGAGATGTACAGGTTGTCGGTCAGGGTATACAATTCGGGATGATTGTGGGTCTTTTCGGGTACATCCTTCACAATCTTCAGGGACAGCTTTACCAGCACATCAGCAAAGGGGATCAGCACAACGGCAGTGATCAGATTGAAAATGGTCTGGAAATTGGCGATTCCGCCGCTGTCCACGGTAGCAACCCAGAATTCGGCACCGAAGGCCTGCACCTTCTGCAGGATGGTCATGACCAGCATGAACAGCACTGTGCCAATGGTATTAAAGGCAATATGCACCACACCGGTACGCTTGGCATCCTTGGAAGAACCAATGGAGCAGACCATGGCGGTGGTAACGCAGGTGCCCAGGTTAATGCCCATGATGATGGGATAGGCCATGGCAAAGGTGATGCCGGATCCGGGCACCGAAGCAACAGTCTGCAGCATACCCACGGTAGCGGAGGAACTCTGGACAATGACCGTGAGCACCAGACCGAAGAGGATGCCGAACAGAGGATTGTTCATGAAGCCAACGAAAGCAGTGAAAGCGCTGGTGCCAACCAGGGGTGCAACGCCGTCAGTCATCAGGTTCAGGCCCACAAACAGCACGCCGAAGCCGATGCAGATATCGCCCACAGGCTTTAAGTTCTGCCTCTTGATGAACATCAGCAGAATGATGCCGGCAACCAGTGCAATGGGAGCCAGGGTGTCGGTGTCGAACAGCCACAGCAGGAAGCTGCCGTCAGACTCAATGGAGCCCAGGCGGATGATCTGGGCCGTAACAGTGGTTCCGATATTGGCGCCCATAACAATGGACACAGCCTGCTTCAGATTCAGCACGCCGGCACCAATCAGAGCGACTGTCAGGACGATGGTTGCCGTAGAGCTCTGAATGACGGCGGTAACCAGCGCACCGGTGATGACACCCATCAGCACATTGCCGGTAACCTTTTCCAGAACACGCTTCAGCGCAGCGCCGGAAGAATTCTTCAGGCCGTCGCCCATGAGCTCAATGCCATAAAGGAACATAGCAAGGCCGCCCAGAAGCTGGATAATGGCACTTATGATTTCCATATTGAAACTCCTAGTATTCTCTTTGTAATTGCCCATTACTGGGCATATTACCATTATAAGAAGTTTCTGCAAAAAAGTACAGTCAAATTTCTGCAAAATTTTACTTGCATTTTACATATATTTGACAAAAGGCCTGTCACAAATAATTCAGAGGAGGGTCACTCCCCTCCTCTGATGCTTCGGTTATTTTCCGGTGGAGCCAAAACCGCCGGCACCCCGGGTGCTGTCAGACAGTTCCTCCACAATAGTATAAGCCGGGGTGAACACCGGTGTGATCACCATCTGAGCAATCCGCTCCCCGGATCCCACAGTCTGTGCCGCGCTTCCATGATTGTGCAGCGCCACAATGATCTCGCCCCGGTAATCGCTGTCTATGACACCAACCTTATTGGCGGGCGCCAGACCCCGTTTACAGGCCAGACCGCTGCGGGCATAGATGAGTCCTGCGCAGCCGGCCGGGACTTCCATGGCAATCCCGGTGGGCACAAAGGCGGTTTCACCGGGGGCGATGGTCACAACGCCATCGATGCAGGCGTACAGGTCTGCGCCTGCCGCGCCAGCTGAGCCGTAGGCAGGAAGGATCGCACCTTCCCGCAGAATTTTAACGGGAATAGGCCCCATGTTCTCTCATTCCTTTCTGATCGTCATCCCACAGGATGGTTTTTCCCTCTGCCAGAGAGGCTTTTACGTCGATAAGCCTCTGATTTTCCGAACCACGGAACCGGAGATTCAGGTTTTTCTTTGCCTCCACGAAGGGACCGTCCACCAGCACATCCAGGTAGCTGAGATATTCGGCGGTATCGCCGATCCGCCCGGACAGAATGTCCTTTTCAAACAGATAGCCGGAAAAGGCCCAGATGCTTTTCTCCGGCAGCTCTGCCTTCACCCGGCGCAGCAGCTGCACCACAGCTTCCTGATTTTCCGGTTCAAAGGGTTCTCCACCCAGCAGCGTCAGTCCCTTGATATACGAAGGCCGGAGCATATCCAGGATCATACTGACGGTCTGCTCTGTAAAGGGCTCGCCATACTGGAAATCCCAGGCCACCTGATTGAAGCAGCCGGGGCACCGGTGAGTACAGCCGGAAACAAACAGGCTCACCCGGACACCGGGGCCATTGGCAATGTCACAGTTTTTAATGGTTGCGTAATACATTTTTCTCTCCAATCTTTGAAAGCCGCCGGAACGTCATGGGCCACAGAAGGCCTGCCGTCAGAACAATCAGAAAATACCGCACAGCGCGACCGGCCAGATGTCCTGCAAACAGGAGATCCAGAGGATCCCGCAGTCCCTCCTTCACCAGAAGCACCAGCGCAAAGCCGCCAAGCAGCTTGATGATGTGTCCCTGCCAGGTTGCCTTTGCAGAAAAATTCACGAAGCGCCGCTCCAGCGGATATACAAACCCGATTCCAAGGGTACAGCCCAGCATGGTATAGGCATTTTTCATGCCGGATTCCAGATTATGGGGATCCATATTCACAGGGAAAGGCCAGGTCTCCACATAGAGCAGGAATGCTGCCGACAGCAGAACCATAGCCGCGATCAGGCGGTACATCGTTCTGTCCCCACCTCTCAGGATCGGTCTGCGCAGCGCAACGATCAGCACAAGCGCCATGGCGGAACCCACCAGCACATCAGCCGGTGTATGGACACCGATATACATTCTGGAAAATGGAACCAGCACACAAATGGCGATACAGATCCCCTTCAGCAGAGGGTTTCCCGTAAAAACCGCAATAGAGCCAAACGTGCCGACAGCTGACTGACTATGGCCGCTGGGGAAGGAATACCCCGTTGCAGCTTCCCGGGCATCCTCCAGAATGGTAAGATCCGGATCCTGTACCCAGGGTCTGGGAACCCGGCAGGTCAGTTTCAAAAACTGGTTTGCCAGTGTGCCGACAAATCCCACGGTCATCAGATAGTAGCCCTTCCGCTTGTCCACACACCAGTAAACTACCATGGCTGCCACAAGAAAGGCCGTTTCTTCTCCCAGCTTTGTGATAAGCAGCATGATTTCATTCAGAACCGGCATACGGATGCCTTCCAGCAGATATAAAATCGACATACCCTTCCCTCCTGCGCAGATTTTTATCAGTATATCACAGCCCCTGCAAAAATGCCAGCATTATTCCTGCCGGCGGCAGCTGCAAAAAAGCGAAGGGACCACACCCTTCGCTTTTTCGTATTATTGGTTCTTTTCGGCACAGCCGCTGCATCCGGCGCAACCGGCACATCCGTTTTTTCCGGCGGAGCAGCCACTGCAGCCGCAGCAGTTTCCCTGCTTCTTATCCCGGATCATACCCCGGATGATCAGGCCGATCACCCCGGCCAGCACTGCCAGAACAATGATATCTCCCACGGTCATTAGGGGGTCCTCTCTTTCTGAATCAGGATACGCCGATCTTCACCTTGGTATCAGCATATCTGTTTTTCCGCAGCAGCAGATACAGCAGACCTGCCAGCACCGCAACAGCGGCGATGGTAAAAATGCTGAACTCAGCCTCGCCGGTAAACAGGCCACCCAGCTGATACACGATCATGGAAATGGCATAGGCAAACAAACACATATAGGCAATGGTTGCCACAGTCCACTTCATATCGTGCATTTCCCGTCTGACGGCACCGATGGCCGCAAAGCAGGGGGCGCACAGCAGATTGAAGATCATGAAGCTGTAGGCACGGATGGGGCCGAAGTCAGCAGCCACCAGAGCCCAAATCTCGTCTCCGGCTTCACTGAGCTCGCCGGAGAAATTATACAGGGTGCCAAAGGTCATGACAACCTCTTCTTTGGCAATGAGGCCGGTCAGGGTAGCAATGGCAGCCTTCCAGGCCATATCACCCATCCAGCCAATCGGATAGAAGATCCAGGCAATGGCCTTGCCGATATCTGCCAGCAGGGAGGTATTGTTGTCCTCCACTGCAGCAAAGCCGCCGTTTACAAAACCGTAGCTCTGCAGGAACCACAGGACAATAGAGCTCAGCAGCACGATGGTGGCTGCGCGCTTGACAAAGTCCCAGCCACGCTCCAGCGTGGAACGCAGCACGTTCCGGGGAGAAGGCAGATGATAGGCAGGCAGCTCCATAACAAAGGGAGCCGGCTTGCCAGCTAGAGACTTGAACTTCTTCAGGATCACGCCGGATACCACCACGGCACCCACACCGATGAAGAAGGCAGACACGGCAACCAGCGGAGAATTTCCAAATACCGCGCCGGCAAACAGGCCGATAATGGGCATCTTGGCGCCGCAGGGGATGAATCCGGTAGTCATGACGGTGATCTTCCGGTCCCGCTCCTGCTCAATGGTCCGGGATGCCAGAATACCGGGCACGCCGCAGCCGGTGGCCACCAGCATGGGGATGATGGACTTGCCGGACAGGCCGAACTTACGCAGGATCCGGTCCATGATAAACGCAACACGGGACATATAGCCCACATCCTCCAGCAATGACAGCAGGAAGGACAGCACCAGAATCTGAGGCACAAACCCCAGAACAGCACCCACGCCTGCCAGAATGCCATCCATCACCAGACCATAAAGCCAGTCACTGACACCAAGTGCCGTCAGAATGGAATCAAACAGATTGGGCACCCATTCTCCGAACAGCACATCATTGGCCCAGTCGGTGCCCATGGTACCGATGGAAAAGGGGAAGCTGCCCATGGCGATGGCATACATCAGGAACATGATGCCCGCAAAGATCGGAAGCGCCAGAATGCGGTCTGTCACGATCCGGTCGATCTTGTCGGACAGTGTCAGGGAGTGTTTGGCCGCCTTCTTCACCACTGCTTTCTGAATGACCCGTTCGATCCAGGTGTACCGCTGATCCGCCACAATGGATTCTGCATCATCATCCATTTCCCATTCGCAGTCGATAATGTGTTTTTCAATGTGGGCAAGGAGCTCGCTGTCAAGCCCCACTTCCCTGCGCACCATTTCATCCCGTTCAAAGAGCTTGATGGCGTACCAGCGCAGATAATTGGAGGCTACCCTGCCTTCAATGGATTCTTCAATATGGGCGAGGGCATGTTCCACACTGCCGTTATAGACATGGGGGATCTCACTGTGGGTATGATTCCGGGCCAGCTCCACCGCTTTCTCCGCAGCCTCCGCGCAGGCTTCTCCCTTCAGCGCGCTGATCTCCAGGCACACACAGCCCAGCGCCCGGCTCAGCTTCTCCAGATCGATGATATCACCATTTTTCCGAACCAGATCGATCATATTCACAGCCACCACCACAGGATGGCCCAGTTCGATCAGCTGGGTGGTCAAGTAAAGGTTTCGCTCAATATTGGTACCATCCACGATATTCAGGATGGCATCGGGATGCTCCTCCACAAGATACGTACGTGTCACAAGTTCCTCAGGAGAATAGGGTGACAGGGAGTAGATACCGGGCAGATCCTGAATGATCACATCGCTGTGGCCCTTCAGTGTGCCCTCCTTCTTCTCCACTGTCACGCCGGGCCAGTTGCCAACATACTGATTGGAGCCTGTCAAAATATTGAACAAGGTGGTCTTGCCGCAGTTGGGGTTGCCGGCAAGAGCAATTTTAATGCTCATAAGTTCCTCTCTTTCAAAATTAGCATACGCTAACACATAATCAAAATTTTATCGGATCTCTATCATTTCCGCATCCGCCTTGCGCAGGCTCAGCTCATAGCCCCGTACGTTGATCTCAATGGGGTCACCCAGAGGCGCCACCTTCCGGACAAAGATTTCCACATTCTTGGTAATGCCCATATCCATGATCCGGCGTCGGACAGCTCCCTCACCATGGAGCTTTACCACTGTAACGGCATCGCCGATCCTGGCATCCCGAAGTGTCTTCATTTCCCTTCCTCCTCTCCAAACCAGAGTCATCTCTTCGCAGTTAGCGTTAACTAACTCCAATATAATAACCCACGGCTAACTGTTTGTCAAGGAAAAATTTCCGGAAACTACCAAAAAAAGGAGAGGTTACCCTCTCCTTATTTGTATTGCGCGATCATTGTTTCTTTTTGATGGCGGTCCATTTTTTTGACGGCGATTTCCCGTTTCAGCGCATCGGAATGGCTGCCGCAGATTTCCTGATACACCAATTCCAGAGGCGCTCTGCCCCGGGTATACTTTGCGCCCTTTCCTGCCCGGTGTGCCACCAGCCTCTTTTCCACATCGGTGGAAATTCCGGTATAGAGGGTACCATCACCGCAGCGCAGGATGTAGAGATACCATGTTTCTTCCATCATTCCTCCAAGGATGTAAAGCATGCGAATGAGGCTGCGGTATGCCACTCAGGCATACTCTCCAGCATGCTGGCAGCACCGACATCACAACCCCATGCCCCGTGCGCAGCAGTTCACACTACCGAAACCTTCGGCTCAATAACCTGTCCACCAGAAAAAAGATCACATTGCCCAGAAGCAGCAGCACTGCATACATAGCGATGCCAAAGCCTTCAAAATCCGAAACCAGCTGATCCACACCCAGAAGCTTCAGCATCAGCCAATACAACAGCACAATACTGCCATTGAACAGCAACGCCTTATAAAACCAGCTTCCCTTCCTTTTGTCCAGCTTGGGTTTTACAATGGGATAGTAGCCCAGCACAGCAAATACCGCAGCTGCTTCCTTGTCCGGCGCCAGCAGCAGCGACAAAATGGCCACCGCACCATACCAGGCCCAGGCGATCCGTCTGCCGCAAAGTCTGCATACCACCGCTCCCAGCAGCAGGCAAAGCACAGGAGCGGCATAGGTGGCCACAGGGATGATGGTGCCGATACACATCAGCACCACAGCCACAGCCGTAAGCATGCCGCCAAGCGCAATGGGATAGGCTTTACTTGCCATTGTTCTTAAGCAGTCCGTACTTGATATCCCAAAGCTTCTGGCTCAGGTCCACATAGTATGTATGCGGATTGTCGAAACGCTTCACTTCATCCCACAGGGTATCCACCTGCCGCAGGCAGTAGGTGCGGATCTGCTTCAGAGTGGGCAGCTGATACACCAGCTCGCCGTTCCGGAAAATGGGCACCTGCAGTTCCTTGGCAGTGAAATCATAGACGGTCTTGGTCTTCCAGGTAGCTTCGGGATCGAAGATCTCCATATCCCGACTGTCGTCCACAGTCTCGTCGTAAACACACATATAGTCTGCAATGGCCTTACCGGTGTCATTGCCGAAGAAACGGTACAGCTTCTTGTAATGGGGGTTGGTGATCTTGCCCACGTTTTCGGAAATCTTGATCTTGGGCATAACGGTACCGTCTTCCTTTTCCACAGCAACCAGCTTGTACACGCCGCCGAAAACAGGTTCGCTTCTGGCAGTGATCAGCCGCTCACCCACACCAAAGATATCGATCTTGGCCCCCTGGCGCAGCACATCCCGGATGATGTACTCGTCCAGAGAATTGGAAACGGAGATCTGGCAGCCTGTCCAGCCTGCCTCATCCAGCATCTGGCGGGCCTTCTGGGTCAGATAGGCCATATCACCGGAGTCCAGACGGATGCCGCACTTGGTAATACCCATGGGCTTCAGCACCTCGTCAAATACCTTGATGGCATTGGGCACGCCGGATTTCAGCGTGTTGTAGGTATCCACCAGCAGTGTGCAGTTATTGGGATACATCTGGGCATAGGCCTTGAAGGCTTCATACTCGGTGTCAAACATCTGCACCCAGGCATGGGCCATGGTGCCGCCGGCCTTCACGCCAAAGAGCTGGTCGGAAATGGTGCAGGCAGTACCGTGGCAGCCGCCGATATAGGCAGCACGGGCACCCAGAATGGCAGCATCCGCACCCTGGGCCCGGCGGGAACCGAATTCCAGAACCGTGCGTCCTTCTGCCGCCCGGACAACACGGTTGGCCTTCGTGGCGATCAGACTCTGGTGATTGATGCACAGCAGCAGATAGGTCTCGATCAGCTGAGCCTGAATGGCAGGAGCCCGGACGGTGATGATGGGTTCTCTGGGGAATACGGGCGTTCCTTCGGGAACAGCCCAGATATCACCGGTGAATCTGAAGTCCGCCAGATAGGCCAGAAATTCCTCGCTGAACAGTTCCCTGCTGCGCAGATACTCGATATCCTCCCCGGAAAAGTGCAGATCCTGGATATAATGGACGATCTGCTCCAGACCGGCAGCAATGGCAAAGCCGCCGCCATCAGGGCAGCGCCGGAAGAAAAGATCAAAGTAGGTGATCCGATCGCGATAGCCATTGGCAAAGTAGCCCTGACTCATGGTCAGCTCGTAAAAATCGCAGAGCATGGTAAGATTCAGTTTATCGTTGACAACCATAACAGTCACCTCGTTTATATAGTTACCGCAATTATACCGGATTATTATCGGAATGGCAAGCCCTTTCATTGACAAGACAGCTGTATTTTCACTGATGACGGCAATTTTTTCTCTTTCGCCCCTCCATTTCATTGACACCGGATGGAATTTCGGGTATAGTTAAAGAAAAAAGGATGTGTTCCCTATGGAAATTACTGTTGGAATGAAAGCGGAAGTCTCCACTCTTGTGGAGCGTGAGGATACCGCAAAGGAAGTAGGCTCCGGTGATCTGCTGGTGTATGCAACCCCCTGTATGGTGGCACTGATGGAAGGCGCTGCCTGCGAAGCTCTTGCCGGCTGCCTGTCTGACACCCAGACCACTGTTGGTACTGCCCTGAACATTGCGCATATCTCCGCCACTCCTGTTGGCCTGGAGGTTCGTGCCGAAGCCGAAGTCACCGCTGTGGAAGGAAAGGTCATCACCTTTGCCGTCCGGGCCTATGACGAAACGGGTGAGATCGGAAACGGCACCCACAAGCGTGTTATCATCAATTCCCAGAAATTCCTGGATAAGGCATACGCAAAACTGTAAGCTCCGCCCATTTCTCCCAAGGAGGTACTCTTATGGAAAACTACAGCGCCATGATCCGCAGCACCTTTGAACTGTGCAGCATCCGGGACGGCCAGGTATTTTTTGAAACCTGTATCAAAAATGCCTTCCCCACCTTCAATTTCCGCCGGCTGGAACTGATCCGCATCGACCGGGACAAACTGTATCTGGAAGGCCGCAGCTGGAATCATGTTTTTGAGGTCCAGAAAACGCAGCTGGAGGGCGAACCCGTCTGGGAAGTTCACTGTCACCGTGTTACCATGGGCAAGACCCCGGACAAGCATGTATATCTGGACTATCTGAGTCTGGGCTTTGTGAAGTATCTGGAAGATAAGTAAATGATACGGTGCGTGGATCCACGCACCGTATTTTTTGTCACAATGGGTTGGTGCTGCATAGAATGGTCCACCGGGAAACCGGAATCTGTAACCGGAGGCACGACCATGGCAATCTTTACCAATCAGGCTACTCTGACCTACAACAACAATATCATCAATTCCAACATCACAACCGGAGAGATCCGGGAGGTTCTCACCATCACCAAAAACGCCGTACTGGGCACCTATGGCCGGGATGACGATGTGACCTATGTGATCAACATCCGCAACACCGGCACGCTCCCCTTTACCGGCCTGACGCTCACCGATGATCTGGGCGCATATACCGCCGAGACACTGACACTGGTACCCCTGACCTATGCAGACGGATCTTTGAATTACTTTGTCAACGGTGTTTCCCAGCCCTCCCCTGCTGTTACCGCCGGGCCTCCCCTGACGGTCAGCGGCATCACAGTTCCCGCAGGCGGCACCGCCACCATTCTCTACACTGCCCGGGCAAATGGCTTTGCTCCTCTGGATACGGAGGGTTCCATCACCAATTCCGTCACACTTTCCGGCGGTGGTATCCTTCCCATTACCGACAGTGAAACCGTCAACGCCGCCGCAGAAGCTGATCTGACCATCTCCAAGAGTCTCTGCCCCGCAGTCGTTACGGAAAATGGCCAGATCACCTATACCTTTGTGATCCAGAACACCGGGAACACCCCCGTTGTGGCCACAGACAATGCCGTTATCAACGATACCTTTGATCCTGCCCTCACCGATCTGACTGTCACCTTCAACGGCACAGTCTGGTCAGCTCCGGCAAATTACACCTACAGCCCCGCCACCGGTGTTTTTGCCACCAATCCCGGCCAGATCACGGTACCTGCCGCTACCTTTTCCCGGAACGAAACCACCGGAGAGGTCATCATTCAGCCCGGTATCAGCACCCTGACCGTCACCGGAACCATATAAAAACCAATGGGAGAGGAATACCTCTCCCATTTCTTATTTACTTCTTCGCCAGGTCTGCGGCGATCAGCCGCTTCATGGCTTCGATGCCTACCTTGATGGCGCCGGTGGTGTCCTCCGTCATGGCCATGAAAAGACCAGCCTTTTCCCGTTCCTGGTTCCACACTGCATGGAAGCAGCTGCCGCAGCGGACATCCAGTGCCGCTGCCACCACAAAAAGGGCCGCACTTTCCATTTCACTGGCCTTGACGCCCAGACGCTTCCAGCTTTCCCACTTCTGCAGCAGATCGTAATAGACCGGGGACTTTTCCGGACTGTGCTGACCATAGAAAGAATCCTTGCACTGGACAACACCCACATGGGTACGGTAGCCCAGGTCCTCGGAGGCTGCCTTCAGCGCGGCAGTCACATCAAAATTCGCCACAGCGGGAAATTCAATGGGGGCGTATTCCAGAGAGGTATGCTCATACCGGATGGCACCGGAAGCCACCACCACATCACCGGGACAGACATCCATGTGGATACCGCCGCAGGTGCCGATGCGGATAAAGGTGTCTGCGCCGATGGCAGCCAGTTCCTCCATGGCAATGGAGGCAGAAGGGCCGCCGATACCGGTGGAGCAGACGGAGACCTTCTCTCCCAGCAGGGTGCCGGTGTAGATATTGTACTCCCGGTTCATGCCAATGTGAACAGGGTTATCAAAGAAGGATGCGATAGCCTCGCACCGGCCCGGATCACCGGGAAGGAACACATAACGGCCCACATCGCCCTCTTTACAGTGAATGTGATACTGCATGCCGATATCCTGCATAAACTGACCTCCTGTGTCATTATTTATAAATACTATATCACACCGGCTGCAAATATGCAACAGGATAAACAAAACGGGGATGGCCTCTGCCATCCCCGTACCAGTTACACGCCCAGTTTTTCTTTTTCGAAATGTTCCTTCGTCAGTTTATAGACCACACCGCTGAGGCCCAGCAGAGCCACCAGGTTGGGGATCGCCATAAAGCCGTTGAGGGTATCGGCAATGTTCCACACCAGATCCAGCTCCAGAGTGGCGCCAATGATGATGACCGCCACGAAAATGGTCTGATAAACAGGAACGCTCTTATGACCCAGCAGGAACTCGCAGCAGCGGGTGCCGTAGAGAGACCAGCTGAGAATGGTGGACAGGGCAAACAGACCAATGCCCACAGCAACGATCAGGGAGCCCGCCTTCTGGCCGAATACCGTGGCAAAGGAGGCGATGATCAGCTCGGTGCCGGCGCTCTGACCCCAGGTGATGTCCACACCGCTGTGCAGACCGCACAGCAGAGTCAATGCCGTCAGGGTGCAGATCACGATGGTATCCATGAACACCTCAAAGATGCCATACAGGCCCTGCTTCACAGGATCCTTTTCAGAGGTTGCCGCATGGGCCATGGGTGCAGAACCCAGACCGGCTTCGTTGGAGAAGACGCCTCTGCCGACACCCTTCTGGATGGTAGTCATAATGGTAATGCCGAAGGCACCGCCCAGAGCAGCATCTGCACTGAAGGCGCCCTTGAAGATCATGGCAAAGATGCCGCCCACTGCTTCAAAATTCACACCGATGATGATCAGAGAACATACGATGTATACGGCAGCCATAACAGGAACCAGCTTTTCCGTAACGGAGCCGATACGCTTGATGCCGCCGAAGAGCACCAGCGCCACGATCAGTGCCACAAACATACCGATGGCAATGCTGGAGACAGGAACCACCTGACCGAACATCGTAATGGTTACTGCGCCGGTATTGCCGCCGAAGGCATCAATGGTGGTATTGAAGGTGGTGGCAATGGTATTGACCTGGGTCATATTACCGATGCCGAAGGCTGCCAGACAGGCCAGCAAACTGAACAGCACAGCCAGCCAGTTCCACTGCTTGCCCATACCATTGCGGATATAGTACATGGGGCCGCCCACATAGTCACCCTTGGCATTGCGCTCCCGGTACTTCACCGCCAGCACCACTTCGGAATACTTGGTGACCATGCCGAACAGAGCAGATATCCACATCCAGAAAACAGCACCGGGGCCGCCAACGGCAATGGCACCGGTCACGCCGGCGATGTTGCCGGTTCCTACAGTTGCCGCCAGAGCCGTAGTCAAGGCCTGGAAGGGGGTAACTTCACCGCCGCCGGCAGTCTGCTTTTTGAACAGCTTGCCAAGAGTGTTCTTCATGGCATAGCCAAACTTTGTAAACTGGATGAAGCCCACCCGGGCACTTAAGTAGACACCCGTGCCCACCAGAAGCACCAGCATCCAGGGACCCCAGGCAATATCATTGAGAAACTTAACCAGTTCAGGAAACGTCATGAAAATATCCTCCCTTTTTCGCGTATAGGAATTACTATACAGGATGTAATTCAAAAAAGCAAGCAATATTTGTTTTCGCAAAAAGCACATTTGTATTCTTAAGAAATACAAATAAACCGGTGCAGCGCTGATCCGCTGCACCTGTTCTTTTAAAACAAGCTGATCTGACTGGTATCCGGCAGGTCGCCGAAGGCGCCTGCCTCCTTCAGCATCTGCATGTGGGTCTTGGAAACCTTGGGACAGGCAAGGGAAACTTCCTCGATGGACAGGAACTGTTTGCCCTTCCGGCCCTCCATCAGATCCCAGGCTGCACTTTCGCCCAGGCCGGAAATGGCTACGAAGGGAGGCAGGATCTTGCCATCCTTAATCAGGAACCTGGTGGCGTGGCTTTCGTAAATGCTGATGGGCGCAAATTCAAAGCCCCGGAGGTAGAATTCATACACCACTTCCAGCGTTGTCAGCAGGTCTTCGTCCTTGGCGGTGGCATCCTCGTTATTGTCGATGGCATCGATGTTGGCAAGGACACTTTCCATGCCGCCGGTCATCAGCACTGCATCAAAGCCACCCTTCTGGCTGCGGCGGTAGAAATAGGCCGCATAAAAAGCAAGGGGATGATACACCTTGAACCAGGCGATCCGGAATGCCATCATGCAGTAGGCCACGGCATGGGCTTTGGGGAACAGATATTTGATCTTCTTGCAGGAACCGATGTACCAGTCGGGCACACCGGCTGCCACCATTTCTTCCTCCGCGCCGGGAGGCAGTCCCCTGCCCTTTCGGACGGACTCCATGATCTTGAATGCCCGCTTGTCCGGCATGCCGCAGGAAATCAGATAGAGCATGATATCGTCACGGGCGCCGATGGTCTGGTCAACCGTGGCCGTTTTGGAGTTGATGAGATCCTTGGCATTGCCCAGCCACACATCGGTGCCATGGGTATAGCCACAGATCCGCACCAGGAAGTCAAATTTGGTTGGCATGGTATCCAGCAGAACGCCTCTGGTAAACCGGGTATTGAATTCCGGAACGCCCACCGCACCCGTGGGGCCAAGGATCTTGTCATCCTCGTAGCCCAGAATCTTGCTGGACGTGAAAATGGACATGGTTCCCTTGTCGTCCAGAGGGATGGTCTTGGCGTCCACGCCGGTCATATCCTCCATCATGCGGATCATGGTAGGGTCATCATGGCCCAGCATATCCAGCTTCAGAAGGTTTTCCTCCATGGAATGGTATTCAAAATGGGTGGTGATCTGATCGGAATTGGGATCATCCGCAGGATGCTGCACCGGACAGAAATCCCAGATCTCATTTTCCTGGGGGATGACCACCAGTCCGCCGGGATGCTGACCGGTGGTACGGCGGACACCAACGCAGCCAGCAGCCAGACGGGCTTCCTCTGCCCGGTTGGCAGTCTGACCACGTTCCGACAGATACTTTTTGACATAGCCGAAGGCCGTCTTTTCTGCCACGGTGCCGATGGTACCGGCGCGGAACACATGGGAGGAACCGAACATGGAAATACAGTATTTGTGGGCCTCCGCCTGATATTCGCCGGAAAAGTTCAGGTCGATATCCGGCACCTTGTCGCCGCCAAAGCCCAGGAAGGTCTCGAAGGGGATGTTGAAGCCGTCCTTTTCCAGCTGGGTTCCACAGAGGGGACACACATCATCCGGAAGGTCTGCGCCGCAGTTGAATTCCTTCGGCACATCCAGAATGGTATGCTTACATTCGGGATTGGGGCAGCGGTAGTGAGGCGGGAAGCTGTTGACCTCCGTGATGCCGGACATGAATGCCACAATGGAGGAACCGACAGAACCACGGGAACCCACCAGATAGCCGTTTTCCAGAGAATTCTGCACCAGACGCTGGGCTGACATATAAATCACATCATAGTGGCAGGAGATGATATCGTGCAGCTCCGTTTCCACACGTTTGACAAAAAGCTCCGGTGGATTGTCGCCGTAAAGCCGGTGGAGCTTGCCATAGACCAGATCCTTCAGATCCTCCACCGAATTCTCAATCTTGGGTGCAAACAGGTTGTGGGGCACCGGCCGCAGCGTCTCACACATATCGGCAATCTTATTGGGATTGGTGACCACGATCTCATAGGCCTTTTCCTCGCCCAGATAGCTGAATTCTTTCAGCATTTCATCGGTGGTACGGAAATACAGAGGGTTGGGCTTGTCCGCGTCATCAAAGCCCTTGGTGGCCAGCAGGATATGGCGGAAGATCTCATCCTCAGGATTCAGGAAATGGACGTCTCCGGTGGCCACAACCATTTTCCCAAGTTCCTCACCCAGACGGACAATGGTGCGGTTGTAATTTTTCAGTTCCTCCACATCCCTGGCCATACCCTTTGCCAGCATGAACATATTGTTGGACAAGGGCTGTATCTCCAGAAAATCGTAGAAGGATGCGATACGCTTCAGCTCATCATCGCTCTTCCGATCCAGCACCGCCTGAAACAACTCGCCTGCTTCACAGGCAGAACCGATAATCAGGCCCTCCCGCAGTTCCAGCAGTTCGGATTTGGGGATTCTGGGCACACGCCGGAAATGCTTCAGGTTGGAATTGGAGATCAGGTGATAGAGATTGCGCAGGCCAACCTGATTTTTGGCAAAGAGAATGATATGTCTTGCCTGCCGGTCCGTGATCTTGCCTCCGGCTCGAAGGCTGGGCATGGCAGGATTGATGGCCTGCAGAGAATGGATATCATGGTCCTCTTCCAGCTTTTTCATCAGATTGACCATGACAAGTCCGCAGGTCATGGCATCGTCCGCTGCCCGGTGATGGTTGAAATCCGGCAGGCTCAGCGCATTGGCCACGATATTCAGCTTGAATTTGTTCAGTTGCGGCAGCAGGTTCTGAGAAAGGATCAGCGTATCCGCTGCGGTAAAGTTGTACGCATATCCCTGACGCTCACACTCCGCCCGGATAAATCCGGTATCAAAATCGGAGTTGTGGGCCACCAGAACCCGGTTTCCCACAAATTCCAGGAATTTGGGCAGCACCTCTTCAATCTTGGGCGCGCCCTTCAGCATTTCATCCGTGATGCCAGTCAGATCCACGATCTTCCGGTCCAGAGACCGCTCCGGATCCACGAAGGTTTGGAACCGGTCCACCTCTTTGCCCTGTTTCAGTATGACGGCACCGATCTCAATGATCCGGTCATTCCGGGAAGAAAGACCGGTGGTTTCCAGATCGAAGGCAACGAATTCTTCATCGAAGGTCATTTCCTGATTTCCATGGACAACGATCCGGTCATCCACGTCGTTGACATAGTAACCTTCGCAGCCATAGAGGATCTTGATGGTCTCATCCGTTCCGGCAATTTTCGGAGCGCCCTTCCAGCTCTCCACACAATGCAGCGCATCGGTAAAAGACTGGCAGCAGCCATGATCCGTGATAGCGATTGCCCGGTGGCCCCAGGCAGCTGCCTGCTTGATGGCGGCAGCAGTGGGCGTCAGAGCATCCATATTGGACATGGTGGTATGCAGGTGCAGCTCCACACGTTTTTCGCCGGGAGCCAGGTCCTTCCGTTTTGGCATGGAGCCGGGCTGCATGGCATAGGGCTTGAGAACCATCTCGTTTTCAAACCGGTCCTCCATCAGCTTGCCCTGTACCCGCAGGACACTGCCTACCTTCACATTTTCCAGAATAGGCTTTGCCTCTCCGGCTTCCATGAATTTGGAGATACGGATGGAATTGGTGTTGTCCGTCATATCGAACTTCACCACCCAGGCATTGCGCTTTTTCAGTTCCTTGTGCTCTACATTGAACACACGGCCCTCCACAATGATGGAGCCCATATCCAGGCTCAGCTCCTTCATCGGAACCGCGTTGCCCCGGAAGGGCTTTCCGTAGAAGGTATCACCAGCCTGAGCGGCAGCCTTGTCCTCCTTCTTCTCCTGCTTTGCAGCAGCTGCAGGCATACCCTTCATCAGCTCATCCCGCATGGAATCCATGGCATCAAACAATGCCTTGCCTTCCAGAGTCTTGCCTGCCTCAATGGAGATGGTCACAGGCGCCGCAAACCGTTCCCGGAGAGCCATCTGAATCTCCGGCAGCAGTTCTTCCAGCGCCGCCGCGCCATTACCCCGCAGCTTTACCGTCAGGGCAGGGCCGTTCCATTCCCATTTTGCACCTGCAAGAGCGCCCCGGGTCATGGAATTTCGGCTGACGAACAGCATCATCAGCTCCGCTTCTTCCATTTTATGGAGCTGGGATTCCGGGTGGGCAGCCGTCAGTTCCAGCCGGCGCAGACCATAAAGGGCTGCAATATCACGGCTTGCCTGATCCAGCAGCCGCTGGGGAATATAGCTTTCCGAATGAAGCGCCGCAGAAACCGTCCTGCTTTCCGGATCAATATCCGCAGCCACAATGGCCGCCTGAGAAAGAGCCATTGCAAGCTCCTCAGGCGGCACGTAGTCCGGAAACATATTGGTTAAGTAAACTTGCTGGTTCATAGATAACCTCGTAAGTGAATAAACCAACGTATGGCGGGAGCAAGCCCCCGCCCTACAGAAATATTACAGATTCTCGATTCTTTTCAGCAGTGCAGGCAGCAGCTCGTCATAGGGTAGTTTTTCCACCTGAACACCCTTTTCAAAAATGGTGCCCCAGCCATCGCCACCGGCAATACCGATGTCAGCCTCCCGGGCTTCGCCGGGACCATTGACGATGCAGCCCATAACGGCAACGGTAATGGGCTTCCGGCAGTCCTTCAGCGCTTCATCCACCCGATTGACAAGACCAATGAGGTCAATGCAGGTTCTGCCGCAGGTGGGACAGGAAATGATATTTACGCCTTCCTTCCGGAGACCGGCAGCCTTCAGAATGTCTCTTGCTGCATACACCTCTTCCACGGGATCATCGGTGAGACTGACCCGGATGGTATCACCGATACCGTCCAGCAGCAGGGCACCAATGCCCATGGCGGACTTCATAAGGCCCTGCTTCACGGGGCCGGTCTCAGTCACACCGATATGGATGGGATAGTCGCAGCGCTGGCGGAACAGCCGGGCTGCCTTCACCATGGTGGGCACCGTGGAAGACTTCATGGAAACACAGGTGTCATAAAATCCCTGCTTTTCCAGCAGTTCCAGATGTTCAAACGCACTCTCCACCAGGGCCTCCGCAGTGGGGTGGCCGTACTTTTCCAGCAGCCGCTTATCCAGACTGCCGCCGTTGACGCCGATGCGGATGGGGATCTTCCGATCCCTGCAGACATCCACCACCGCCTTCACCCGGTCTTCCCCGCCAATGTTGCCGGGGTTGATACGGATCTTGCTGGCGCCGCCTTCCGCGGCGGCAATGGCCAGCTTATAATCAAAATGGATATCCGCCACCAGAGGCAGGGGGCTTTCCCCGGCGATCTGTGCAAAGCCTCTGGCAGCCTCCATATTGGGTACTGCCAGACGTGCGATCTGACAGCCGGCAGCTGCCAGCTGACGGATCTGCTGCAAGGATCCCTCCACATCTGTGGTTTTCGTATTGAGCATGGACTGGATCACCACCGGAGCACCGCCACCGATGGGAATACCGCCCACAAGGATCTGTCTTGTCATATTATTCACTCCTTCTCAGAGGGTGCTTCTGTGTTACTTAAAAAGGAAAACAATGTCCTTGAACATGATGATACCCATAAGACCCAGCAGTGCGATCATTCCAACACCATGCAGATAGCCTTCATACTTGGGATCGATCTTTCTTCGGGTAACTGCTTCCACTGCAGTGGTA
This sequence comes from Oscillospiraceae bacterium, assembly GCA_017409205.1. Classification (GTDB taxonomy): domain Bacteria; phylum Bacillota; class Clostridia; order Oscillospirales; family Oscillospiraceae; genus Faecousia. Next base: position 32,419 of record JAFQTF010000052.1, read on the forward strand.
ATCAGCAGACCCACGATGCGTCCGCCGTCCAGAGCCGGAACCGGCAGCAGATTCATCACTGCCAGATTGATGGCCAGGAAGGCGCCAATATACAAAAGATTCAGCAACGCGTCAAGGGATGTGGGAGATTTTTCCGCAGTTTCCGACATCATCTGCACGATGCCCACAGGACCGGACATATCCGCAAGTCCTGCCTGACCAGACAGCAGCATCTGCAGGCTGAGCCGCACCATACGGACAGTGTCCAGAGACTGCATCCAGGCATACTGCACTCTGTCCGCCACAGTCATCTTCTGCAGCGTAAAATTCATGCCGTACATCATCTGTTTTGTTCCATCCGGAGCCACAGCTTCATGGCGCTCCATGAAGAAATCCTCAAGAACCACCCTCTCTCCGTTCCGGTCCACCACAAGGTCGTGGACATCACTGGGATTCAGGCTCATCAGCAGGGAAAAATCCGAAAATACATAGATCTTTTCTCCATCCACTTCCAGGATCCTGTCTCCGGTCTGGAGGCCGTTTTCCTCATTCAGCGTGGAATACTCCGTGAAGCTTTCGATCACAGGTGCAGCGGCCTCCGTCATCGGCAGGTATACAAGAACCATCAGAATAACGCCAACGACAAAATTCATAGCTGCGCCGGCAATGAGGATGATGAAGCGCTTCCACCAGGCTGCTTTGTCAAAGGCTCTGGGATTATCGCTGCCGCCATCCTCTCCCTCCATGGCACAGTAGCCGCCAATGGGGATGGTACGCACCGCATACAGGGTCTCCCCCACCTGCTTTTTCCAGATGGCAGGGCCCATGAACAGCGAAAACTCATTGACCTGTACGCCGGACAGCTTGGCTGCCGCAAAATGGCCCAGTTCGTGTACAAAAATCAGAATACTGAACAGAAGAATTGCAAAAAGAATGCTCATAGAATGCCTTTCTTAGGGATTTGCCAGTTTCCGCACAGCCTCGCGGGCCAGGCGGTCAGTCTCCAGAATCTCTTCCAGAGTGGGGTTTTGGATAAATCGAACCGCATCCACCGCATTGCTGACCAGCCGGTAGATGTCGTAGAAGCCGATTTCGTCCCGCAGATACATGGCAACGGCTTCTTCATTGGCGCCATTCATGGCGGGGCATGCAGTTCCGCCCATCTTTGCACAGCGGAAGGCCAGCGCCAGGCAGGGGAAGTTTTCGGTATCGGGCTTACTGAAAGTCAGACTGCCGCAGTTTAAGAGGTCCAGTCCCTCCACCGGGCAGGGGATCCGCTCCGGATAGGTCAGTGCCAGCTGAATGGGCAGACGCATATCGGGGGTACCCATCTGGGCCATAACGGCGCCATCCACAAATTCCACCATAGAGTGAACGATACTCTGCCGGTGGATCACAACATCCACCTGTTCCAGAGGCATCCGGTACAGGCGCATGGCCTCGATGACCTCCAGGCCTTTGTTCATCAGCGTGGAGCAGTCGATGGTGATCTTGGCACCCATCTTCCAGTTGGGGTGCTTCAGGGCATCGGCCTTCGTCACCTTCTGCAGCTGCTCCTTCGTCATGCCAAAGAAGGGTCCGCCGGAGCAGGTCAGGATCAGGCGTCTGACCTCTCTTCTGTCACCGCTGCCCATGAGACACTGGAAAATGGCGGAATGCTCGGAGTCCACGGGAATGATCTCCACACCGTACTTCTCCGCCTGGTCCATCACCAGTTCACCGGCACAGACCAGCGTCTCCTTGTTGGCAAGGCCAATGCGCTTGCCTGCCCGGATGGCAGCCAAAGTGGGCTTCAGGCCCACCATACCCACCACTGCAGTAATGACGCAGTCGGCACCAGGAATGGTGGCCGCTTCGATCAGGCCTTCCTCTCCCCAGTTTACCCGAATGGGCAGATCCTTAATCTCCCGGGCAAGGGCCTCGGCAGCCTCCCGGGTAGCCATAACAGCCAGTTCCGGCCGGAACTGACGACACTGCTGTGCCAAAAGTTCCACGCTGGTTCCGGCTGTCAATGCCGCCACCTTCACTTCCGGCAGACGGCTGATAATATCCAGGCTCTGCCGGCCGATGGAGCCGGTAGAGCCAAGAATGGAAATATAGTTTTTCATATTACATCACCACAGGGGCCAGCAGCAGCAGGGCTTCCATCAGAGGAGCCACCATCATCATGGAATCAAAACGATCCAGGACGCCGCCGTGACCGGGAATCAGATTGCCATAATCCTTGATGCCGGTCTGACGCTTGATAATGGAGAAGCAGAGGTCTCCAAAAACACCGCACAGGGATCCCAGCAGACCATACAGCAGCGCAAGGCCGTAGTTCACGGTAAACTGAGGAAATGCCAGATCAATAATCAGGATGTAGATCAGCATGCCCACCATGGCAGATGCCACACCGCCCAGAGCACCTTCAATGGTCTTGTTGGGGCTGACCACAGGCGCCAGCTTATGACGGCCGTACTTCAGACCCACAAAATAGGCGCCGGCATCCGAAAGGAAAGCCACCACAAAGGGGATCAGGATCACATAACGGCCGGTAGTCATAATCAGGATCCGCACCAGGCTGCTCAGCAGGAAGGGCACAATGGCACCTGCCACATAGCACATGGCCAGCATCTCGATACGTACCTTCACATGGTCCATCATCATCTCAGAAAACAGCACGATGGTGTAGATCATCAGGCCGATCAGCAGCCAGGCATGAACTGCACCGGCGTGGCTCCACATCACAACGGCAAAGGCCATGATGGAGGCATAGATCACCAGTCTCGGATGTTTCACCAGATGGGTACGGTACAGCAATTCGTAGGAACCAATAGACATCAGCACCGCAAAAATAACAGCAGCAAACATCTTGGGTGCCCAGAGCACCAGAATAAACAGGAGCGGCACCAGTACAGCTGACGCAATAATTCGGGTCTTCATATCTCTTTACGTTCCTCCAAACCGGCGGTTGCGCCGGTGATATTCTGCGATGGCCTCATCCAAATCGCTGGGGCTGAAGTCCGGCCACAGGACATTCATAAACACGTATTCCGAATAAGCGGACTGCCACAGCAGGAAATTACTGGTACGCTTCTCTCCGGAAGGGCGGATAATCAGTTCAGGATCCGGGACACCGGCAGAATACAGGTAATCCGACAGGATTTCCTCAGTCAGTTCCTCCGGCTGTCTGTTGCCGGCTGCCACATCCTGCGCAAACCGGCGTGCTGCCTGAACGATCTCGTCCCGGCCGCCGTAATTCAGGCAGAAATTCACCTGAACATCGTAATCGGTAGAGCGGCTTTCCGCATCGCGGCACAGCTTCTGCAGTTCCGGACTCAGCTTGCTCAGATCACCAAAGAAGCGGAAGCAGACCTTATTTTTCTCCATATCCTGCAGCGCTTCTTCCAGATACCGGCGAAGCAGGCGCATAATGCCTGCCACCTCATCGGCAGAGCGCTTCCAGTTTTCCGTGGAGAAGGCATAGACAGTCAGATACTCCACACCCAGAGTCCGGCAATAATTCGCAATACGGCGGAAACTTTCCGCACCTGCAGCATGGCCGGCAGTACGGGGCAGTCCCCGCTGCTTTGCCCAGCGCCCGTTGCCATCCATAATGATGGCAATATGTCGGGGCGGCGCCGGTTTGTTTGTCTCGGTTGGTGCCAATGGGCACACCTCTTTCTTTGCATATTGAGAGTTTGGAGTCAGCGGCCGTGGCGTCGGCTGCGCCGGCAATTCAATTGACAGTCGCAGGCCGTACATTCACTGCACACTCCACGCGCAAAACTCCACATTGGAATCAGATGGACATCAGTTCCTTTTCCTTGGCGGCCAGAGCAGCATCCACCTTCTTGATCATCTTGTCCAGCAGATCCTGCAGATCCTTTTCTGCCTTCTTCTGGTCATCCTCGGTGATCTCGGAGTTCTTCTTCAGCTTCTTGACATAGTCCATGCCATCGCGGCGGATGTTGCGCATAGCCACCTTGGCTTCCTCGGAATACTTCTTGACCTGCTTGGCCAGATCCTTACGGCGCTCCTCCGTCAGCTGGGGGAACACCAGCCGGATGACGCGGCCGTCGTTCTGGGGGTTGATACCCAGATCAGAGGTCTGAATGGCCTTCTGGATATCCTTCAGCAGCTTGGTGTCCCAGGGCTGGATCACCAGAGTACGGGCATCGGGGGTAGAAATGGTAGCGACACCGTTCAGGGGAGTCTCACTGCCATAGTATTCCACAGTGATGCGGTCCAGAACCTTTGCATTGGCGCGGCCGGCGCGGACAGCGCCGAATTCCTCTTCCAGATGGAGCAGAGCCTTGTCCATTCTTCTTGCATAATCCTTAAAATCAACGGCCATTGTATTGTCCTCCTAAAAATGAATTAGATAATGGAAATGGTTTTCTCAGTTTGTGACGGTGGTGCCGATCTTTTCACCCCGGACCACCCGGACGATGCTGTTTTCCTCAGCCAGGCCAAAGCAGACCATAGGCATATTATTATCCATCGCCAGCGCCATGGCAGTGACGTCCGTGGCCTTCAGTCCCTGTTCCAGGACTTCATTATAGGTCAGGCTGTCATACTTCACAGCGGTGGGATCCTTCTTGGGGTCGGCAGAATAGATGCCGTCTATGTTCTTGGCCATCAGCACGGCGTCAGCCTCGATCTCCACACCCCGCAGAACTGCGCCGGTATCGGTGGAGAAATAGGGATTGCCGGTGCCTGCGGCGAAGAGCACAACCTTCCCCTCGTTCAGGTAGCGGTTTGCGGTATCCCGGGTAAAGTACTCGGCAAACTTGTTCATTTCCACAGCGGTAAGTACCCGGGCATCCATGCCATGTTCGCACAGGGCATCCGCCACAGCAATGGCATTCATAACGGTGGCCAGCATACCCATGGCATCGGCATGGCTGCGCTGCATCTTGCCGGAGCCGTTTTTCACACCCCGCCAGAAGTTGCCGCCGCCGATGACCAGACCCACCTGAACGCCCAGATCCACACACTCCTTGATGGATGCGCAGACAGCATTGATCTTGTCAAAATCCAAGCCGAAGCCATCGCCGGCTGCGGTTTTTTCACCCAGAGCCTCGCCGCTGACCTTCAGCAGAATACGCCTGTATTTGATTTCGGACAAATGATATCACTCCTAATCTCTATTCATATCCTTTCCTATTTTAATATAAGATAGCCGAATTGACAACCCAAAAATTTAAGAATTGAAAAATAGTTTTACAAAAATTCACATATTTAGTGATAGTGTACATTTTTTCCTTTGGAGGATTGTGGAAAAAATAGGCCTGGGGTCTTATTTTCTGTTGCAAAAAAACATTCGTTGGGGTATAATGGCTTATTATTGGAAAAACACAAATGAGAGGATGTATCTTTAGATGGCTGAAATCACTGAAAGCAAAAATTTCATCCACGCTTTTATCGATGAGGACATTGCCGAAGGCGGTCAGTACGCCGGCAAGACTGTCCACACCCGCTTCCCCCCGGAACCCAACGGCTACCTGCACATCGGCCACTGCAAAGCCCTGATCATCGACTTCGGTACCGCCGAAAAGTACAACGGCCTGTGTAACCTCCGCATGGACGACACCAATCCCACCAAGGAAGATGTGGAATTTGTCGAAGCCATCAAGGAAGATATCCACTGGCTGGGTTTTGACTGGGGCGACCGGTTCTTCTACGGTTCCGACTATTTTGAGAAGGACTACGAATATGCCGTGGAGCTGATCAGGAAGGGTCTGGCCTACGTCTGCGAGCTGACCCCCGATCAGTTCAAGGAATATCGCGGCGATCTGAACACCCCCGCCATCTCTCCTTACCGGGATCGACCCATTGAGGAAAGCCTGGATCTGTTCGCCCGGATGCGCAATGGTGAATTCGAGGACAACAAGTACACCCTGCGCGCCAAGATCGATCTGGCCTCCGGCAACTTCAATATGCGCGACCCCGTCATCTACCGTATCCGCCACATGCACCATCACCGTCAGGGCGACAAATGGTGCATCTATCCCATGTATGACTTTGCCCACCCCATCCAGGATGCTCTGGAAGGCATCACCCATTCCCTGTGCTCCCTGGAGTTTGAGAACCACCGTCCCCTGTATAACTGGGTTGTGGAAAACGTCTCCGTGCCCCACCGTCCCCGTCAGATCGAGTTCGCCCGTCTGGGCATCGACCACACCGTGCTGTCCAAGCGCAAGCTGAGAAATCTGGTGGAGAACGGCTATGTCTCCGGCTGGGATGATCCCCGCATGCCCACCCTCTGCGGTCTGCGCCGCCGGGGCTACACCCCCGCCTCCATCCGCAACTTCTGCGACCGTGTCGGCGTTGCCAAGAGCCCCAACACCATTCCCTATGCCTTCCTGGAGTTCTGCCTGCGGGAAGATCTGAATGAGACTGCACAGCGTGTCATGGCTGTACTGAAGCCCGTGAAGCTGACCATCACCAACTACCCCGAAGGTCAGACTGAGACCATGGTGGTGGAAAACAACCCCAACCGGCCTGAGGACGGTACCCGCGAGATCACCTTCTCCCGGAATCTGTGGATCGAAGCCGATGACTTCCTGGCACAGCCCATCCCCAAGTATAAGCGTCTGTACCCCGATGGCCCCGAGTGCCGCCTGAAGGGCGCCTATCTCATCAAGTGCACCGGCTGCGTCACCGATGAGAACGGTAACGTAGTGGAAGTTCTGGCCACCTACGACCCCGAATCCAGAGGCGGTGACCCCGCCGATGGCCGCAAGGTCAAGGGTGCAACCATCCACTGGGTGGATGCCGGAACCGCAGTGGACGCCGAGATCCGTCAGTACAGCAATCTGTTCGACGATCCCGATCCCGATGCTGCAGGCAAGGACTATCTCAGCTGCCTGAACCCCAACTCTCTGGAAGTCCTCACCGGCTGCAAGGTGGAAGCTTCCCTGGCTGATGCCAAGGCACCCGCAAGCTACCAGTTCATGCGTCTGGGCTACTTCTGCCCCGACAGCAAGGACTCTTCTCCTGAGCATCTGGTATTCAACCGCAGTGTCAGCCTGAAGGATTCCTTCAAGCCCGGCAAGTAAGATTTATGGCCGCATCCAACCGGATGCGGCCATTTTTTACACTTTTTTCATACACTGGTTTTCAGGATTTACTATAATGAAGCTGAAAGAAGAAAAAGGAGGTATGTGTATGGACATGGACGAACGGAACACCCGCGCCATTGCCCGGGAAAAGATCCGGGGTAATTGGGGCAAATCGGTGCTGGCAGGTTTCCTGGCTTACTGGCTGGGTGGTCTGATTGCCGGGACCAACAGCATCAACCTGAATATCCTTGAAGATGTTTCGGAATCCCTTCCTGCGGAAGTTCTGAGAATTATTCTGATTTTACTTTTCTTTATAGTATTGATCGCTCTGGTGAACTTCATCATTGGCGGCACCATTCAGCTGGGCTATGCCAGATTTCTTTTGAATCAGCACGATGGAAAGAACTATTCTGTCAAAGATCTGTTTTCCCAGTTTCACCGGTTTGGCACCGGCTTTTCCCAGGCCTTTCTGACAAGCCTTTACGTCATTCTGTGGACAATGCTTTTCATCGTTCCCGGACTTATCAAGGCATACAGCTATGCCATGACTCCCTTTATTCTGGCAGACCACCCGGAAATGACCGCAGACGAAGCCATCACCGCTTCCCGGAACCTGATGGATGGTCACAAAGGTGAACTGTTTGTTTTGGGACTGAGCTTTTTCGGATGGAACCTGCTGTGTGTCTTCACGCTCGGCATTGCCAGCCTGTGGGTCACGCCCTACATCAACGCTGCCTATGCTGCTTTCTACCGCAAACTCACTGCTGCCCCCCAGCAGCTTCCCACCGGTTATGAGGAGGTATAATTATGGATTTTTCTGAACTGCGTTTTCAGGCCCGGGAGGGGCTTCGGGGCCGCTGGGCTCAGGCCATTGGTGTAGCCGTTGTGGCATGGATCCTGGGCGGCACACTGGTGGGTGCCGGCTTTCTGCCCCAGTTCAGCTATCATTTCCGGGGTGATGATTTCACTCTGGATGAGCTGATCCAGGCCTTCACCACCTTAAGTTCCCAATGCGGAAATACCACCATCACCCTGAATCTGCTGTCTCTGGCCCAGCTGATCCTGGGTGGTGCTGTTCAGCTGGGCTATGCCCGGATCCTGCTGAAGCAGCATGATAAAAAGGATTCCGCCTTTGACGAGCTTTTCTCCCAGTTCCACCGGTTCGGCCAGGGCTTTGCCCAGAAATTCCTGCGCTCCCTTTACAGCTTCCTGTGGGGTCTGCTGTTTATCATCCCCGGCTTTGTGAAGTCCTACAGCTACGCCATGACCCCCTTTATCATGGCAGACCATCCCAACCTCACCGCATCCCAGGCAATCCGCCGCTCTCAGGAGCTGATGAATGGCTACAAGCTGGAACTGTTCGTTCTGCGGCTGACCTTCATCGGCTGGGATATTCTGGCCGCTATGACCTTCAACCTGGGCCATCTGGTTCTGAATCCCTACAAAAATGCAGCCGAAGCTGCTTTCTACCGCCGGATCGCCGGTTATCCCCGAATCACTGTGGAATAAAAAAGGAGGATCATCATGGAAACAGTCAACGAAACTGCCATTGTCCCTACCGGATACGATCACCATGGGCCCCTGCTGCACAAGTGGCTCACCAATCTGATGTACATCCGCATTGCATCCCTGGCACTGCTTCTGCTGACCCCCGTTTCCCGGCTGACCAATATTACCCTCTGGATCTCCCGGCTGCTGTCTGTCGGTGTCATCGTGGTGATGTTCCGGCTGTCTGCCGCCAACGGCCGCTACCGCAAGGCCGCCATTTTCTCCTGTATTACCCTGGCAGGAAATCTGTTCAACGCCCTGACTGCCTCCACTGTTTTTAATCTTGTGGTCAGCATCTGCTCCATCATCGCTGAATATCAGGAGTTTCACGGTCACGCAGAGATCTGCGCTGACAAGGATCCTGCTCTCTCCGGCCGGTGGGAGCGCCTGTTCTGGTGGCAGGTCGGTGTGGGTATCATCGGCGGTGTGCTGCTGAGTTTCGGCGTAATCATCGGCGTCCTGGCCGGTGCTGAGGCCGGTATTCTCACTGCAGTGACTCTGATCCTGAATGCAGCCATCTCCATCGGCATCGGACTGGTGTGCCTGAATGCCCTGAAGAAAACCATTGTCCTTTATCTGTAACCACGTTCGAAGGCCCCTCAAGTGAAAGCGTGACAGATTCCACTTCGTGTATGATTGAATCAGGAGAGATGATATATGAAAAATCTAAAGCTGTTTTTCTCGGCATTAACAGTCGCTTTTGCAATATTGGGACTAACCAGAGCCCTTTCAACAGATATTACCCTGCCGATCACTTTTGTTTGTTTGGCAATTACAATGTTTATAACAGCAAAAGAATATAGCAGTAAGCAGGAAAAGAGCAATGCCATCTATTTTGGATTATTGGGAACATTTTTGTTGATCGTTACGGCATATAATGTTGCTTCAATGATTTGGGGCATCTAAAAATCAATTCCAAAAGGAGTATGATTATATGATTTGTCCGTACTGCAACAAGGAAATGGAAATAGGATATATTGATCAAACAGATTTCCGATTTCCACTGGAATGGTATCCAGCCAATAGAGGAACGGGATTTTTTGTAAGCAAAAAGAGAAATGTTAGACTGACTTATGGGGGAAATGTTAAAGCACATCGTTGTGAGAACTGTAAAAAGATAATCATTGACGAAAGCACTCTCAGCACGTAATCCAGTGTAACAAATTCCAGTTTGGCAAATGGGTATGATCGTATAAAAAAAGTAATTTTTGGTGGACTGCTATTTATTGGCGGTGCAATTATGTATTCCATTGGCACATTGGGAATCGCCGATACGGATGTTGTGGTAACCTATATGGAAGCACCGCAATACCTTGGTATCATCACAATGCTTGTTGGCCTTGCATCTGGCTATTGGTGCCAAAAAAGGAATAAATCACCATATTCCAGTGCGTAAAAATGTGAACCGCAGCACCTTATGAAGGTGCTGCGGTTGCTTTATATTTCGGCAGGAACGAATCCGCCCTGTAAGAGAAGAATGGTTTTCAGGTCATTCTTATTTTGTTAGGGAAGATAAATTTTATGGGTACTGCCGATCTCGGAGTCACCAAGAAGGATATGATCCACCTGTTCCAGATCGATGGGCACCGCAAAATAAGTGGTTCCGCCGCTTGTTCCATCGCCGTCCCACATGCCGCCAATGGGCAGAGTAGGTACCGTGCTGCCGTCTTTCAGGATCACACGGAAGCTCAGGCCAAAGCCCATGGTCCGGTCATCACATTCGTAGCTGCACTCCCAGCTTGCGCTAAGGGAAGACAAACTCAGCTTTTTTGCGGTAACGGTATAGTTCCAGCTTTCAGAATGAACAGGCAGTCCAGTGCCGGGTTCCGTTTCACCGGTCAGGTTTTCATCACAGAAGGTGTCGCAAGGACTGTCATGGGTCCAAGTCCGCGTCTTGTCGCCGCCGTAGGTCAGTCCCTTCACATCCAGTTCCACTGCCTGTGCCCCGTTCACAAGGCCGAAATCGAACGTGAATTCGCCGGGCGCCAGCAGTGTATAGCCGTCATCATCGCCGTCCACATTCACATCCTGCCGGTAAATACCCGCAACATTCAGATATTTGGAATGGCCATCATTGAACTTTACATACTCACTGAAACTGTTGGTTAAAGTCACCAGGAACTCCTTTTTGTTATCTGTGGGGTCCGCGTCCGGCAGTACCTTGATGCAGTCAGAGGTAAAGCCGATGGATTCATAGGGAGCCCCCTCCCCAACCGTAATCATACAGTAGTCGTCATCCCTGTTCCAGTCGCAGAAGGTATAGAGGATATCATCCGGCAGAACGGTTCCCTCCGGGGCTTCCAGTTTCAGATACATGTGGACAATGTTCTCATCGGCATAGGCTGCGGTCATGGTCATGGTGGTGCCCTGATCCGTGAAAGACTGGGTTTCAAAAACCTGTCCCAACTGGTTTACCACTTCGATCTGCTCCTCGCTGATGGTTTCCGCATAGGTCACATCCAGATTATTTTTCTCCGCATGGTCCCTGCTTTCCTGCAGCTGGATTCCCAGGATGCTCCGGAAGAAATCACCTGCCCCAAAGATTTCCTCTGCAGCAAAAGCGGTAACACCCAGCATGGAAATGGCCGCTGCCAGGGCCAGAATCTTGACGCCAATGCGTCTGCTCTTTTTCTCTTTCTGTTCGATCTTACGCATAGTCAGCTCCTTGATCCGCTGAGAGGACAGAGGCGCCGTTTCCTGCAGCTCCACAGCCTCCGCCGGGAAGCCATCCAGCATATCCGATATTCTTCGTTTCATCGCACATCCCACCTCACCAGCAATGTCTTCAGCCGCAGCCGTCCCCGGCGCAGCCTCGTTTTTATGGTCGATTCGTTGATTTTCATATCCCGGGAGATCTCACTGACTGTCTGGGCATAGTAGTAATGACGGAGGAAAATCTCGCGATCCTGTTCCTCCAGACTGTCCACTGCCCGGCGCACCAGTTTCCGCTCCTCGCTTCTCTGCATGCGCCCCTCCGGTGTCTCCTCCGCCGGTATCTCCAGAACATCCTCTTCCAGAGGAAGTTCTCCCCCGGCCATGCGCAGACGGCTCTTTGCCTTATTCCGGGCCACTGCCCCCAGCCAGGGTTTCAGGGAACCCGGCAGCACATCCCCCGCCTTCTGCCAGGCGGTGACGAATACATCGGAAACCACTTCCTCCGCATCCTCCCTGGACAGAGTGCTGCGCAAAATATTCCATACAATGGCGGAAACATAGGGTATGTACCGGTCCATCAGGTTTTCCAGTCCGGACGGATCGCCGTTGCGGATCTTCCGCAGGATCAGTTCATCTTTCATAGTTCTTTACTCCAAACGGTTCAGTGTGAAAGCTGCTTTCACCTATCAGATCGCAGAAAACAGCAAACCGGTTTCACTTTTCCGAAAAAAATCCCGGCGGCTTTTTCAGCCGCCGGGGAATGGTGGTAAAATCAGCCCTTTTCTTCCTTGATCTGGGCCTGCAGATGGACGGAGAGCACCGCCAGAGAGGTTGCCATATTTTCATACTGCACCAAAATATTACCCGGCACCTCCAGATGGGTGGGCGCAAAGGTCCAGATGGCCTTGATGCCGCCGGCGATCAGCTGATCCGCAACGGTCTGGGCATGCTCGGCAGGCACGGTGATGATACCCATCAGCACCTTGTTTTCCCGGCAGTAATCTGCCAGCCGGGAGACATGGTAAATGGGCTTGCCTTCATCGGTGCACTCCCGGGAGGGGCTGGCATCGAAGGCGGCCAGAATATTCAGGCCATACTCATCAAAGCCCTTGTAGCCCATCAGCGCCTGACCCAGCTTGCCGGCGCCGATGAGAACGGCATCGGTGGTATTGTCATAGCCCAGGAACTGCTCGATATCCTCAATAAGGCTTTCCCGCAGGTAGCCGATCTTGGGCCGACCACCATCGGAAACCAGAGCCAAATCCTTGCGGACCTGAACCTGACCCATTCCCAGGGCGTTGGCCAGAGTGGTTGCAGAAATGTGGGCAGGTGCATCTGCAGGCAGGCTCTTTAAGTAAGACAGATAGCCCGGCAGCCGCTTCAGCACAAATTTGGAGATCTTCTTGTTTTCCATAGTCATCCTCTGTTCTCATGCGATCCAATCGATCTTTTATTTTATCGATTATAGCATATCGATTTATATTTTTCAAGTGCTGTTTTGTATTTTATGCACAACTTGTCTGTCTGAGAAATTCCCGGCGCAGCCGCTGCATGATCTTCTTTTCCAGCCGGGAAATATAGGACTGGGAGATGCCCATGATCTTCGCCACTTCCTTCTGTGTCTGTTCCTTTCGTCCCTCCAGGCCAAACCGCATCAGGATGATCTCCCGTTCCCGATCCGGCAGTTCCCGCAGGGCCTGCCGAAGAACGCACAGATCCACATCGTCCTCAAGTGGCCGCAGGATCATATCCTCATCTGTTCCCAGAATATCAGAAAGCAGCAGTTCATTGCCATCGCAGTCCATATTGATGGGCTCGTCCAGAGATACCTCTGTTTTCTGATTGGCCGTCTTGCGGATGTGCATCAGGATCTCATTTTCAATGCATCGGGAAGCATAGGTAGCCAGACGTATCTTTTTATCCAGACGGTAGGTATTCACAGCCTTGATAAGACCAATGGTGCCGATGGAGATCAGATCCTCCATACCGGTACCGGTATTTTCAAACCGGCGGGCTATATAGACCACCAAACGCAGATTGTGCTCCACCAGCAGCTGTTTGGCCGCCTCATCTCCCCGCTCCAGTGCTTCCAGAGCAGACTGCTCCTGCGTTCCCTTCAGGGGAGGCGGCAGAATATCGCTTCCGCCAATGTAATAGATACCGCCGCTGTGCAGCAGCCCCAGTTTTTCCAGCAATGTCCATAGGTTTACCATCAGATGACCCCTCCTGTCAGCGCCTGATATGCTTCTTTCCCTCCAAAATTCTCCGGTGCAAAGGCCACCAGCGCACTCTGCTTCCGGGAACCGATTCTCACATCCGCAAACCGCATGGCCAGCAGCATGCCGCCGCTTCTGCCCACTGTGTGGTAGGGCAGAAGGCGCAGCCCGGGAAGGCCACCCGCAGTCATAGTTTCCAGCGGTGTACGCAGCTGCTCTTCCGTCAGTCCGGTCAGGCGGCATGCTGCTTCCGGAGAGATCACCAGCGCCTGCTCCCCGGTAATGGGATCCCGGAGAGTATTTCCCGTGTCCCGCAGCGCCAGCAGCTTTACGGTTCTGTCTCCACGGCGGATCTCCAGTGGGATATACTCCCTGCTCCCCGTGGGATCTCCGAATGCAGCACGGCACAGAAACCAGATTCCGGCGGCTGCCATCAGCAAAGCCGGTGCCTGTCTGCTGTTGAGCATGACTGAACAGCCTCCGAGAGACAGACTCAGAAGAAAAAACACCCCTGTCCTCCGGAGGGTGCTGCAGTTCCAGCCAAAGGCAATGGACGCCATCAGCAGCAGACTGACTGCCCGCCAGAGGAAATTCCCCAGAAACCTCAGGTCCGGCAGCAGACACACCCCGCTGTAAACCGCACCGAAAAGCGCCGCTGCAGCCGTCCGTTTCCAGTCCGCCGGGAAGCCGGTCAGCCGGTTTGTCCCCAGAAGCAGCAGCCCATCCACCAGAAAATTGATGGCCATCACACCATCCACATAGATCCGCATCCCATCCCCCTTCCAATCCTGCACACAGTATACCGGCCGCCTGCGGAAAAGTCGGTCGCAACAGGAATGGGCTGCGCCGCAAGTTCGGTCACGGTTTCCCGGCTTGCGGCGTCAGACGGAAGGATGCCCCGGTATCCGCATTTCTTTTCCCAATGGCTTACGTTTTTCGGCAAAACAACGGAGTGTGTTTTACCGGAATGGAAAAACACGACAAAAGCCTGCAATTTTTGCCGATTATTTTTCCTGAATTGCCAATTTTCGGATATAAATATTGACAATGTATGAATTAAGTTTTATACTATATTTTATCTTACTGACACTGGTAAGATTTATCGGAGGAATTTACCCCATGCTAAAAAAATGGAATGTCACCATTCCCCCTCTTTCCGGGGATGTGCCCCGGAAAGCATACGTCTGGCTTCCTGATGATTATGAAGAGCATCAGGAAAAGCGATATGGTGTTCTGTATATGTTCGATGGTCACAACATCTTCCGGGACGAATATGCCGCCTTCGGCAAGTCCTGGGGTATGGAAGACTATATGCGCTATACAGGAAAGGATCTGATTATTGTTGCCGTGGAATGCAATCACCAGGGAAAAAAGCGTCTTCAGGAATATTCCCCTGTGACCTACCGCAACAAGGCCCACGGCAGCATCACCGGCAAAGCCCCGATCTATATGAAGTGGCTGGTAAAGCAGCTGAAGCCCTGGGTCGACAGCCATCTTCGCACCCTGCCGGATCGGGAGCATACTTCCCTCGCCGGTTCTTCCATGGGTGGACTCATCGCCCTCTACGGCGTTACCGCCTATAACCACGTATTCCGTCAGGCCGCATGCCTGTCCCCCAGTCTCTGGGTGGCGCCGGCCAAGCTGCTGACCATGGTCAGCAGGAGCGCTTATGCACCGGATACCGTTATTTTTCTGTCCTACGGGCAGAATGAAATGGGCAACCATCCCGGAAACAGGGCCGCAATCTCCTCTGTCGCAGCAGAGCTCTTTGCCAAAGGTGTGAATCTGACACTGCGTGTTGTTCCCAATGCCTTCCACTGTGAAGCCGCATGGGAGCAGGAAATTCCCATTTTTATGGAGTGTCTGGGATTGTAATTTCGAAAACCAAATTATTAGGAGAGATATATTTTTTATGGAAATTCGCTACGAAAAGCACTGGAGCGGTCACCTGAACCGCGAAATGGAATTCAAGGTCTATGGCCACAGCGGCAAGCCTGTTCTGTTCATCCCCTGCCAGGCCGGTCGTTTCTGGGACTTTGAAGGCTTTAACATGGACAAGACCTGGGCTCCCTGGATCGAATCCGGTCAGGTAATGGTGTTCTCCTGTGACTCCATCGACAACGAAGCCTGGGCTGCTCTGGGCGCTGACAAGCGCTGGCGTATCGAGAACCATGAGAAGTGGTTCAACTACATCACCACCGAGCTGGTTCCCGCCATCAACCACATCGCAGGCACTGCCAACGGCTTCCATCAGGGCATCATGACCTTCGGCGCTTCCATGGGTGCCATGCACGCCGCCAACCTGTACTACCGCCGTCCCGACCTGTTCGACAGCTGCTTCGCCATCTCCGGTCTGTACGACAACAAGGAGTTCTTCGGCGACTACTGCGATGACCTGGTCTACAACAACTGCCCCGCCTTCTATCTGGCCAACATGCCCGAGGATCACTTCTACATGGATATGTACCGCAGCCAGAAGAGCCTGATCGTCAT
The DNA here is from genome assembly GCA_017409205.1 of Oscillospiraceae bacterium. Taxonomy (GTDB): domain Bacteria; phylum Bacillota; class Clostridia; order Oscillospirales; family Oscillospiraceae; genus Faecousia. The sequence continues at coordinate 48,359 of JAFQTF010000052.1, forward strand.
CGGTCAGGGTGCCTGGGAGGAGCCCCTGCTGGAGTCCACCCGGATGCTGGATACCGTCTGCTGCCGCAAGGG
>JAFQTF010000053.1 GCA_017409205.1 Oscillospiraceae bacterium
CGCCCCTCAAAGATCAGAAAAAACGGCAGCATGGTTTCAAAAATGACGGCAAAGGAGATCAGCATATACTTCCGTCCACCGCCGAAGCGCAGCCCCGCCCAGATGGTCATGGGGATCAGCAGCAACGATAGCAGCAAGGTGATCTTTGTTCGGGCATTGAGCTTTCCAGTCATCAGCCGCTGCTCCTGCCGGGAGGACTTCCGGCTGATACAGGCGGCAAACATTCCGAATGACAGGAACATGATACCGTACAGCCAGCCATACTGTCCAATAAAATCTCCGCCCTGATACAGTTCGCTCAGATCGAGTGCCAGGGAGGTGTATCCCAACAGACCAAAAAACAGCACGCCGCTGAACGTGCCAAGCAGCTTGCGCCACAGGGGCAGCTTCTGCGGTCGGCGATCCTCAGGCGGCTCCACAGGGATCTTCTCCGGGCGTTTTGGCGGCTCCCATTCCGGAACCTCACCTCCGCAGGCGAGGATCACATCCTCCGCCGTTACCGCATTGGGCAGCAGATGCCGGGCCATCCGGTTGGCGGCGGTGGTATAGAAGCTCTTTCCGGCAAAGAATGGCTGGGGCGCATCCATGGTAACGATGCCGCCGTCAAAGAACAGGCCGCAGCGGTCGGCATACAGGGCGCAGAATTCCACGTCATGGCTGACCATAATGATGCATACCCCCTGGGATCTCAGTTCCTTCAGGATCTGGGCAAAGGTGATCTTGAAATCATTGTCTACGCCCTTGGTGGGCTCATCCAGCAGGAGAACATCCGGACTCTGAAGCAAAACCTTTGCCAACGCAGTCCGCTGCTGCTCGCCGCCGGAGAGGTCATAGGGATGCCGGTCCAGCAGACCCTCCAGACGGCACAGAGCCACCATCCGTCCGATTTGATCTGAAACCTCATGGAGCTTTTTGCCGGGGAACGCAGACAGCAGCTCCTCCCGGACATTCTTCTTCACGAGAAGCATCTGGGGATTCTGGGGCAGTGCCGCGACCTTTACGGCCTTGCAGGTGTATTTACCACGATACGGTTCCCGAACGCCGGAAAGGATGGACAGCATTGTGCTCTTGCCCGTGCCGTTGCCGCCCAGGATACACAGCAGCTCGCCGGGGTACGCCTGCATGGACACACCTTTCAGAATATCCGGGGCATCCTTCTCATATCGAAACCAGACCTCGTCCAATAATAGGATCGGATTGTTCTTCGGTTCGACAGCAGGCCGCTGTGGGGTCTGGATCAATGTATTTTCTTCTGCCCAATCAGTCAGCTGATTTCTGCCCTCGCTGACCGTCAGGGGGCATTCTCCCCCAAACCCCACCGCACTCCAAATCTGCATGGGGGTGGGCATGGAATGGAGCATGGGGTGATTTTGCTTTCTCAAAATGCCGAATGCCCCAGCCGGTGTTTCGTCTGCGATCACTTCACCCTGATCCAGGATGATGAGCCGGTTCGCCATTGGGATCACATCCTCCAGACGATGCTCACAGATCAGGATGGTAGTCCCAAGCTCCCGGTTAATGCGGCCAAGGGTCTGCAAGAAGTCTGTTGCTGCAATGGGGTCCAGCTGGCTGGTGGGCTCGTCCAGGATCAGCACATCCGGCTGCAGAACCATGATGGAGGCCAGATTCAAAAGCTGTTTCTGACCGCCGGAGAGTTGGGTCACTTCCATGTGAAACCAGGTCTGGATTCCGAAGAAGCTTGCCATTTCAGCAACCCGCCCCCGTATGGTCGCTGAGTCCATTCCAAGGCTTTCCAGCCCGAAGGCAAGCTCGTGCCAGACCTTGTCGGTGACGATCTGGCTGTCCGGGTCCTGAAGGACGAAGCCGATTTTTTCAGTCTGGGTACGGCTGTCCACCTCCTCCAGCACTCTGCCGTTGAACAGGATCATACCCTCTTTTTTGCCGTGGGGGGCCAGAACCGTCTTCATCTGCCGCAGCAGGGTGGACTTGCCGCATCCGGAAGAACCCGCCAGCACCGCAAAATCACCGGGATACAGTGACAGGTCAATCCCCCTCAGTGCCGGAATCTCCTGCTCCGGGTAGGTAAAGGTCAAATTTTGGATCTTAAAACATTCCATTTCCGATCCTCCAACAAATCGATCATCAGCGGCAGATTGCACATCCCGCCGTAACAGAGATAGGCCAGAATCTGCACCGGGCCGAGAAGCTGCCCCGTGAGACTGGGATAATATGTCCAGCTCATCCATCCAAGCAGGTGGGGTGCTGACGCACCGATGCACAGCAGAGCCAGAATTCCCAGTGCTGCGCCATCCCGCTTTTCAAACCGATAGATGGAAAAGGCCGTCCGTCCGCCGATGCCGTAGCCCCGGCTTTTCATGGAATCCGCCGACACAATGGACTGCTCCATTGCCCAGCTCACGGTGGCTGAAAAAGCGGAAAGGGCCTGCTGCAGCTGCTCTATTTTATTCTCCGGCTTGTGCATGGCCCGCTGGGTTCTCAGGACGCTTTGCAGAAAGTTTTTGAACCGTGGAACAAAACGCAGCGTCATGGAGATCAGCAGCGACAGTGCCGGGATCACCCGCCCGAACAGATAGATGATCTTGTCGGAGGTGAACACCGTATTGCAGCAGTTGAACCAGACGATGGATGCGCCCATCATCCCCGCCGAGGCCAATCCGAAGCAGACCGCTTCCATGGTAACGGGATTATCATTGGGCAGATACCACAGCACGGTCACGCCCTCATGGTTGAACATGGGATTCATCACCGCCGTCATCACAAGGATCGGCAAGAGATACCCCACCTGCCGCAGAAAACCCTTCCTCCCCTGCAAATACAGCAGATAGGCGCACCCGCCTGCAAAAGAGATCAGCAGATACACCGGATGCTGAACGAGCATGGTCATGCCCAATGCCGCCAGGAAAAAGGCCAGATTAACCGCCGGGTGGAACCCGGAAAAGGCATCCTTATTCATTGGTTTTCTCCACGCCCAGGTCAGCACCCATATCGCAGGTATAGGCAAACACGATCTCGTCACCATTCGCCACCGTATAACCGGAGCAGCCCAGGCCGGGAGAGATGCCGTTGACAAAGTAGAGCCAGCCGGACTGTTCGCCGCAGTCAAATTCATAGAGATTGCCGATGCCCTCGATGTAGGTGGAGCCGTAGGCCTTGGCATCCACATATTCAAAGTGGACATTCTGTTCCCGAAGACAGCGGCGGAGCACATCGAACACAGACTCGCCGGACTCAAAGGAAACGGTGGTCTTTTCCAGAAGGATGCCGTCTTCCGGAACCAGATCAGCCTTGCCGGGACTCAGCTTGTCCAGATTTTTGAGCAAGGTGTCACAGCGGATCTCCAGGGTGCAGGTGTTCGCCGCCATGCGGTAGAGGGACTGATCCCGTGTCTGCAAGCTGGCTGAAACCAGTGCGTAGAATGCCTGTTCTGTGGAGAGTGCATCTGCATCTCCATCCATCACATGGCGGAAATCACCAGCCTCCGTTTGATAGGTCAGCAGCAGCTTGACTTTCTCATCGGCTGGCATACCCAGTTCGCAGAGGGCAACGATGGTCTGAGACACAGCCTCGCTGGTGGTGTACTCTGCCGCTTCCAGCACCTTCAGTCCCCGCTCCACAGCAGCGCCGACATCCTCCCGATCCCGGTATTTGGCCAGGGCCTGCAATGCCATAGCGGTCACATCCGCCTCCGGCACATCGCCCATCATGCACCAGCCGCCGTCAGGCAGTTCTTTTTCGAGGATGTGGGCAATGTAGCGTTCCCGGATGGCCTCGCTGCCGTAATTGCCGCTGTCCAGAGCCAGCAGTGCATAAATCGCACCATTCACCCCCTGGAAGATGGTTTGCTCATAGTCCTCCAGCGGTGCAGTCAGGTCGTATCCCGCCACATTCCGGGCATCGCCGCCCATGGCAGTGACGGTCAGGATCACTCTGGAATACTCTGTATATTTGCGGTCATGGAGGATACCGCCGCAATCGGTCACATAGCGTTCCAGCTTGTGCCGGTAGCCATCGATCCAGCCTTCCGGCAGATCATAACCAAGCCGACACATACCCAGAACCAGCCATTCACCACCCAGAGGGCC
>JAFQTF010000054.1 GCA_017409205.1 Oscillospiraceae bacterium
ATGGAGCATGAGCTGGGAGTTGATGTGTTTTATGCTCATCCCAGATCTCCCTGGGAAAGACCCACCAACGAAAACACAAACGGCCTGATCCGCCAGTTTGTTCCCAAGAGAAGTAAAGTATCCGCACTTACCGATGAAGATATCAGCAGATTTATTGCTGCGCTTAATTTCAGACCAAGAAAATGTCTTGGCTGGAAAACTCCCTATGAAGTTGCTTTCAATCAAGTGTTGCACTTGACTTGACAAACCGCCGAAGCAAGAAAAGTACGTTCCATCCAATAGGAAGAGAAACGATCGTTTGTGTTACGAACTGCATACAGAAAAAGGGCACCCCAGTGGGGTGCCCTTTATAGTATGTAAGGTTACCGGATTACACCATTGCAGCGGTGATGATGGCCATCTTGTAGACTTCCTCAGCATTGCAGCCGCGGGACAGGTCGTTGATGGGAGCTGCCAGACCCTGCAGGATGGGGCCCAGAGCTTCGTAGCCGCCCAGACGCTGTGCGATCTTGTAGCCGATGTTGCCGGCTTCGATGGTGGGGAAGATGAAGGTGTTGGCGTAGCCTGCCACGGGGGAGCCGGGGAACTTCAGCTGGCCGACCTCGGGAGCAACAGCTGCGTCGAACTGCATCTCGCCGTCGATCAGCAGATCGGGAGCCATTTCCTTGGCAACGGCGGTGGCGTCATGGCTGAGCTTAACGGTGCCGCCCTTGCCGGAGCCGTTGGTGGAGAAGCTCAGCATAGCGACCTTGGGATCAATGCCGAAGACCTTGGCGGTGTTGGCAGTCTCAATGGCCACTTCAGCCAGCTGCTGTGCAGCGGACAGAACCACATTGCCTTCCTTGTCCTTGCGGTCCTCGTAGCCCAGGTTGATGGCGCAGTCACCCATGGCCAGCTTCTCTTCGCCGCGAACCATGATGAAGCAGGAGGAGACCAGGTGGGAACCCTTCTTGGTCTTGACGATCTGCAGAGCAGGACGGACAGTGTCGGCGGTGGAGTAGGTAGCGCCGCCCAGCAGGGAGTCAGCGTAGCCCATCTTCACCAGCATGGTGCCGAAGTAGTTGCCCTTTGCCAGAGCAGCGCGGCATTCTTCAGCGCTCATCTTGCCCTTGCGCAGTTCCACCATCTTTTCGACCATGGCATCCATGCCTTCGTAGGTGGCGGGATCCAGGATCTCGATGCCTTCGATGTCGAAGCCGCCCTTGGCAGCGTTGGCCTTGACTTCCTCAACATTACCGACCAGAATGACCTTCAGGAAACCGTCAGCCTTCAGACGGGCAGTGGCCTCCAGAATACGGGCATCATGGCCTTCGGTGAACACGATGGAACGGGGATTTGCCTTCAGAGTTTCAATCATTGCATTGAACATGGGTATCATTCCTCCATTATTCGGGCGTATGCCCGTAGTATTTCATGTTTAATTATATATCACTTTTAACCACGGTGCAAGCCCTTTTTTGCCGGGAACCGGCAGGGAGGGGCAAATTCCCCGTTCTTTCCAAATCCAGGAGCGCTTTTTGTGGATTGTGATGAAAATATTTGAAATAAGACCGAATTTCCTCTTGCCTTTTGTGCGAAATGGCATTATAATGAGTTTAAACTATGGTTAGGAGGCGGGGATCCTTGGGCGAGCTGTTTGCGGTCCTGTCCGGCAAGGGTGGCACCGGAAAAACTTCCGTCTGTGCCGGTATTGCCACGGCGCTGGCAGCAGAGGGAAAACGGGTTCTGTGCATTGACTGTGATGTGGGTCTGCGGAATCTGGATATCTCTCTGGGCATGTCCGAAGCCGGGGGCCTGTCCTTTCTGGATGTCTGCTCCGGTGGATACCCTCTGGAACAGGCGGAGAAGCATCCGGATTATCCGACGCTGAGCTTCCTGACTGCCCCAATGAACTGCAGCACCGAACAGATCGATGGGATTGCCTTTGGTGATATGCTGCAGCAGGCCCGGAACAGCTTTGACTATGTTTTTCTGGATGCCCCTGCAGGCGTGGACGCCGGCTTCCGGCTTGTGACCGGTGCAGCTGACCGGTTCCTGCTGGTGACCGGTGCAGGACCTGCGGCCATCCGGGATGCAGCACGGGTGGGCGACCTGCTGGAACTGGCAGGGAAAAAGAATGTCCGCCTGGTGGTAAACCGTGTGGACCGGGATATGCTTTCCGTGGTGCAGCTGACCATTGACGATGTAATGGATACAGCGGGACTTCCACTGATCGGCGTGGTGCTGGAGGATCCCAATGTGACCCTGGCAGCAGCCTTTGGCCATCCGGTACTGAAATATGCAAAACGCTGCGATGCTTCCAAGGCATACAAGCGGATCGCCCGGCGGATCCAGGGGTTTGCCGAACCTATGAAATTGCGTTAAACTGATTGTACACAGATAGAAAATAAAGGAGTGACCGTTGTGAATATCGCATTTCTGGCACACGACAAAAAGAAGGAACTGATGGTTCAGTTCTGCACTGCCTACAAAAGCGTTCTCTTGAAGCACAACCTGTTTGCCACTGCCACCACCGGCCGCCTGATCGCGGACAATACTGGTCTGCCCATCACTCTGCTGCTTTCCCATAAGCAGGGAGGTCACCAGCAGATCAACGCCCGCATTGCCTACAATGAGATCGATCTGGTGCTGCTGTTCACCGATCCCAATACCACCGAGCCCTGGGATGACAGCCAGATGATCGAAACCATCCGCCACTGTGACAAGCACAATGTGCCCATCGCCACCAACCTGGCTTCTGCTGAAATGCTGATTATGGGCCTGCAGCGGGGCGACCTGGATTGGCGCGAGATGATCCGCAGCAAGCCCAGATTCTAAGAACGTGTCTTTTTCTGCCGCCTGCCCTGTGGCGGGCGGCATTACTTTGTCATATTGAAAGGAACAGAAACATGGAAATCATTAAGCCCCGGACACTGTCCGGCTTCATGGAGCTGCTGCCCGGCAAGCAGATCCGTTTTGAAAAGATGGTGGAGATCCTGCGCAATACCTATGCTTCCTATGGCTTCGCACCGCTGGATACCCCCGTTATCGAGGATGCACAGATTCTGCTGGCCAAGGGCGGCGGTGAGACCGAAAAGCAGATCTACCGCTTTACCAAGGGCGACAGCGATCTGGCCCTGCGGTTTGACCTGACGGTGCCTCTGGCAAAATATGTGGCCCTGCACTGCAACGATCTGGCCTTCCCCTTCCGCCGGTTCCAGATCAGCAAGGTCTACCGGGGCGAGCGTGCCCAGCGGGGCCGCTTCCGGGAATTCTATCAGGCCGACATCGACATCATCGGTGATGGCAAGCTGGACATCATGAACGAGGCGGAGATCCCTGCCATCATCTACAAGGTGTTCCGTGGCTTCGGCCTGAGCCGGTTCCAGATCCGGGTAAACAACCGCAAGATCCTCAATGGCTTTTACGCCATGCTGGGCCTTTCTGAAAAGTCCGGCGAGATCATGCGTACCGTGGACAAGCTGGACAAGATCGGCGCAGAAAAGGTCAAGGGCATTCTGCTGATCGACTGCGGTCTGAATGACGAACAGGCTGACGAAATTCTGAAGTTCATCGCCATCAAGGGCACCAATGCAGAGGTGCTGTCTGCTCTGGAGGGCTATCAGGGCCGCAATGAGATCTTCGATCTGGGCCTTGCCGAGCTGAAGGCTGTTACCGTGAACCTGGCCGCCTTCGGTGTTCCCGAAGCCAACTTCGCTGTGGATCTGACCATTGCAAGAGGTCTGGACTACTACACCGGCACTGTCTATGAAACCACTCTGCTGGATCACCCTGAGATTGGCTCCGTCTGCTCCGGCGGCCGCTATGATAATCTGGCCGGCTACTACATTGAAAAGCAGCTGCCCGGCGTGGGCATTTCCATCGGTCTGACCAGACTCTTCTATGTTCTGGATGAGCAGGGCCTGCTGAATCCCGAGCTGCCCAGCGCTCCTGCGGATGCTCTGGTGCTGCCCATGTCCTCTGATGTGGCTCCTGCCATTGCGGTTGCGGAAGCCATCCGGGCAGAGGGCCTGCGGGTGCAGCTGTACTGCGAGCAGAAGAAGTTCAAGCAGAAGATGGCTTATGCCAACAAGCTGGAGGTTCCCTTCGCCATTCTGCTGGGCGAGGATGAGATCGCTGAGGGCAAGTGCTCCGTCAAGAATATGGTCACCGGTGAGCAGGTGAAGCTGACCCCTGTGGAGGCGGCACAGCACATCAAGGCAGAACTGGCCAAGGTAAGCGGCGCCGTGATCCTGGAAAAGTAAATTGTATGCCACAAGGGCGGCCCATTGGGCCGCCCTTGTTTTTTATAAAGATGGGATAAACACTTATTTCCACAGATACACTCTGCACTCATAGGGCTGCAGAATATTCTCCACAGTGGTGTTGTAGTTGCCTAGGATCAGCTCTGCGCCTCCCAGATAGAAATCTCTGGGCGCCTTCCATTTCAGGTTCTTCTTGGAGAAGGAGCAGACCACCAGGATCCTCTGCCGGTCATCACGCATGGAGTAGAGATACAATTTCCCTGAGTGCTTCTGATATTCTTTGTAAGTGCCGTAGCGGACACAGGACAACTTCTTGCGCAGATGGATGGCCTTGCGATAGAAGTTCAGGACGGAATCGGGATCCTGTTCCTGATCTGCCACATTGATCCGGGGATAGTTGGGATTTACGCTGATCCAGGTAGTGTCGGCGGTGGTGAAGCCGGCGTTCTTTTCGCTGCTCCACTGGACAGGCGTCCGGGCATTGTCCCGGGAACAGCGCCACAGCCGCTCCAGCCGCTGCTGGGGCGTCTTGTTCAGCGCGGTGTGCTCATAATTGTATATGGTCTGCACATCCCGGTATTCGCCGGGATCGGAGGGCCGCCAGTTGGTCATGCCGATTTCCTGGCCCTGATAGATGAAGGGCGTGCCTTGCTGGAACAGAAGGGCTGCTGCCAGAGTTTTGGCGCTTTCCTCCCGGAACTGCTCACTGCCGTACCGGGATACGATCCGGGGATGGTCGTGGTTTTCCAGATACAGCATATTCCAGGCCTTTCCCTTCAGGGTATACTGCCAGCTGGAGAAGGCCTTTTTCAGCTTACGCAGGCTGAAGGGCAGGGGAATATAGTCCGTCAGGAGACAGTCGGCGGTAACACACTGGAACTGGATCATCATGTCCATCTGTCCATTTTTTTCGTCAATATAGGACAGCGCCTTTTTGGGAGAGACCAGCGGTGCTTCTGCCAGCGTGAAACAGTCGTAGTGATCCAGCACATCAGCCTTGAATTCAGCCAGATATTCATGGACATGGGGGCCGTGATTGTAGTGGGGCATACCCTTGGAGGCAGGCATGATATAGTCGTTGGGCAGGCCTTCCTTTTTGGAAATGTAGGTGATGACGTCCTCCCGGAATCCATCCACACCCATATCCAGCCAGAAGCGGAGGATCTTCTTCACCTCTTCCCGAACCAGAGGGTTGTCCATGTTCAGATCCGGCTGCTTCACAGCAAACAGGTGCAGGTAGTATTCCTCCCGGACAGGGTCCCAGGTCCAGGCTTTGCCCTCAAAGAAGGAGTCCCAGTTGTTGGGCAGTTTGCCGTTGCCGGGGTCGGGCCTCCAGATGTAGTAGTCGGTGTAGGGTTCAATACGCTGGCGGCTCAGCTGGAACCATTCATGCTCGTCGCTGGTATGGTTTACGACCAGATCCATCAATATCTTCATGCCTCTCTCGTGGGCACCCTCCAGAACCTTCCTGAAGGCATCCATACCGCCGAATTCCGGTGCGATGTCCATATAGTCGGCAATGTCATAACCGCAGTCGGCGCCGGGGGAGGGATAGATGGGGGAGAACCAGATGCCGTCGCAGCCCAGAGATTTGATGTAGTCCAGCTTTTCGTAAACACCCAGCAGATCGCCCATGCCATCGCCGTTGCCGTCCTTAAAGGACCGGGGCCAGATTTGATAGAATACCATGTCCTTGTACCAACGGTTTCTTTCCATTTTGCATCGCTCCTTTTCTGATATGAATGAACGTTTCTCTCTCAATTGAATTGAATGTACTTTTCTCGCTTCTGTAAGAAAAGTACCAAAAGAAGCAGCCCAAAGAGATGCTGAGAACAGATGGGCGGGAATCGGCATATTCCCGCCTTTGTGTGAAAATCTGCGGGCCTGATGGTTCAGGAGGGGGATATACAAGGGGGCAGCTTTTTGCAAAGTTCCCCGTGTATCGGTTTCTTTTCGCCCTTTTTTGCCGATTCAAGAAAAGGGCATACATCCGTTGTGTCAGATAAACAAGCATTTGTCCTGCTGATTTTATCATTATACCATAGGAAACGGCTATCGTCACCCAAAATCTCGTTGACAGCCCAATTTTTGACAGATACAATAAGGAAAAGGGGGCGTTTTTATGATTATCAACCAGAATGGCATATTCCACATTCAGATGGAAGAATATTCCTATCTCTTCCGGATCGATCCTTATGGGATCGTGCAGCACCTTCACTTCGGCGCACCGGTGCGCACAGAGGATGCGGAGGGCTTTTTCTGCCATCCGGGCCTCGGCTGGGGCAGCTGCACGGTGCTGGATGATGCCGACAGCGGTACCTGTCTGGATGACAAGCCTCTGGAATGGAGTGGCAGCGGACGGGGTGACTATCGGGAAAGCCCCATTGAACTGAGCGGCCGCTCCACAGATTTCCGGTTTGCAGGCAGCAGAACGTACAAGGGAGTTGCGCCTTTCGACTGCACTCTGCCCCAGGCAAAAGGTGACTGCGAAACGTTGGAGATCCTGCTGGAACAGCAGGGCCTGCGGCTGAAACTGATCTATTCCGCCTTCGCCACAGCCCTGGTGCGCCGAACCGTGCTGGAAAATACCGGCAGCGAGCCAGTTTCTTTGAACAAACTCATGAGTTTCTCACTGGATCTCCACGGGGATTTCCGTATGACCACATTCAATGGCGGCTGGATTGCGGAAATGCGCCGGCAGGATACCCCTGTGGGTGGCAGCAAGGTGGTGAATGAAAGTCTTACCGGTGCCTCTTCCAACCGGCATAACCCCGGCTTCCTGCTGTGGGAAGAAGATGCCACGGAAACATCCGGCCGGGTTTACGGCTTCAATCTGATCTATTCCGGAAATCATTATGCCGCTGCCCAGCAGTCATTGCAGGGCTTCACCCGGGTGATGCAGGGCATCAATCCCAGCAATTTTTGCCGTATTCTGCAGCCCGGCGAACAGTTTGAAACGCCGGAGGCAGTACTCTGCCACTCGGATGCAGGTTTCGGCGATCTAAGCTGCAGAATGCATACCTTTGTAAATCACCATATCGTGCCGGAATACTGGCAGGGCAGGCCCCGGCCCGTTAAATACAACAGCTGGGAAGGCTGCATGTTTGATTTCAGCCAGCGCAGACTGCTGGATCTTGCGGACCGGGCAAAAAAAATGGGATGTGAGCTGTTTGTGCTGGATGACGGTTGGTTCGGCCAGAGAAACAATGACAGAGCCGGTCTGGGCGACTATGCCGTGAACCGGAAAAAACTTCCTGAAGGCATGGAGGGGCTGGCGGATAGGATCCGGGCAAAGGGCATGGAATTTGGTCTCTGGTTTGAGCCGGAGTCTGTCAATCCGGATTCCGATCTCTACCGGGCACATCCGGACTGGGCCTTGACAGATGAGTTCACTCCGGTGCTGGGCCGCCATCAGCTGCTGCTGGATCTGACAAAGCCGGAGGTCCGGGATTATATCGTGGAAAAGGTATCCGGCCTTTTGGACAGTGCGAAAATCTCCTACGTCAAGTGGGACATGAACCGGCACTCCATTGCGTTGGGCGCCAAGGCCCACGACTTTGTGCTGGGGCTTTATGAGGTGCTGGGCCGGATCTTTGGTCTCCGGCCCCGGATCCTGCTGGAAAGCTGCTCCTCCGGCGGAAACCGGTTTGATCTGGGTATGCTGTGCTTCTCTCCCCAGGTCTGGTGCAGCGATGATACGGATCCTATTGAGCGGCTCACCATACAGGGGAACCTGAGCTTCCTTTATCCCCAATCCACTTTCGGCGCCCATGTTTCTGCTGCACCCCATGCCCAGACACTCCGGGCAACCCCTCTGGCGACCCGGGGCAATGTGGCTTTCTTCGGATGTCTCGGCTATGAGCTGGATCTGAAGCACCTGCTGCCGGTGGAGGAAAAAGAGGTGAAGGCGCAGATCGAATTTTATAAGGCCCATCGATCTGTGTTCCAGTATGGCGAATTTTCCCGCACTGCGCTGGGCTGGCAGGTGTCCGATGGCACTACCACCATTGCCGGTGTATTCCATACCCTCGTGCATGCCGCGCCCGGCTATGAAAAGCTCCGGATCACCGGATTGAACCGGGACAGCGTATACAGTGTCACCTCTCTGGCCCAGGCTATCCGGGTGGGCCAGTTCGGAAGTCTTCTGAAGCATGTGGTGCCGGTGAACATTGATCCCAACGGCGCACTGCTGCGGCTGGCGGACAGCCGCTTCACCCTGAAAAATGCGGTGGAGGACCTGACGGCCTCCGGTGCGGCTCTGCACAGCGGAATCCTGCTGAAACCTCTGTTCCGAGGTACCGGCTATGATGAAAACCAGCGAACGCAGGGGGATTTTGGATCCGATATTTATATCATTGTGCCGAAAAAACAGGATTTTTCGGAAATTAAGTGACAACCGGTTGAGACCGTGATATACTGATTCCATTCTTTAGGAGGTGTTCGAATGAATTTTTTGGAAGAGCGGATCGTGAAGGATGGTATCGTGAAGCCCGGCAATGTGCTGAAGGTGGATTCCTTCCTGAATCACCAGATGGATATTGAGCTGCTGGATGAGATCGGCCGGGAATTCAAGCGCCGCTTTGCGGACAAAAAGATTACCAAGGTGCTGACCATTGAGGCATCCGGTATTGCCATCGCCTATCCTGTGGCACGGGAACTGGGTGTTCCCATGGTGTTTGCCAAGAAGTCCAAATCTATCAACATCGAGGGCGAGATGTACGTGGCAGAAGTGGAGTCCTTCACCCATAAGAAGACCAATCAGGTCATTGTGGCCAAGAAATTTCTCTCCCCGGAGGACCATGTGCTGATCATCGATGATTTCCTGGCCAATGGCTGCGCACTGCAGGGACTGATCTCCATTGCGGAAGCTGCTGGCTGTACCATCGAGGGTCTGGGCATTGCGGTGGAAAAAGGTTTCCAGATCGGCGGCAGAGTGATCCGGAATCTGGGCTACCGGCTGGAGTCACTGGCCATCGTGGAGTCCATGAATGCGGAAACCGGTGAGATCGTTTTCCGGCAGCAATAAAAGATATGCCTTTCCTGCGGCATAGCGGCAGGAGAAATAAAAAGCCGGACGGAACTGCGCAAACCGGACAACAGACAGAAAAGCCCCCTGATGCAGGATTGCAACTGCATCAGGGGGTGTTGCTATGTCCGGCTATTTTTTGGCGATGAGAATGGGCTGATAAAACCCGGTTTCTTCCGGGAACTTCCAGAGCACTGTGGAGCAGCCGTATGCGATCAGCAGATCCGTCAGTTCCTTCCGGCGGGTTGCCCGGTACTGACAGTCAAATTTGCGGATCTGCAGGGTTTCTTCATCCTCAATGATGTACTGGGTCAGTCTGTAGAGGTCATCGTCCCAGTCCCAGATCTGGAAGGAGACCCGCTGGCCCTTGCCGGTCCTGTGGATATAGGGCGGAGAATACGGGGGCTTTTCTGCAAGCAGCGCATCGTAATCCCGGATACTGGCTACGAAAATACCGCCTGCCGCGATCTGATTTGCGATGCTGCGGACTGCGCTTGCCAGTGCGCTGCCGGAGAGCATGTGGGGGAGCGCGTTATCCATGCAGATGATAATGTCAAAGGATTCAGAAAAGGTTTCCCGCAGGGAACAGAAATCGGCGCGTTTAAACCGGAGAGCCACCCGGTTTTCCGCAGCACGTCTGGCGGCTTCCGCCAGCGCCCCCTCACTGATATCCGAAGCCGTTACGGAATAGCCGAGAGAGGCCAGCCCAATGGCCTGGGTTCCGATCCCACAGGCACAGTCCAGGATCCTTGCCGATTTGTCAAAGCCGTGATCCCGGAACAGCTTATCCAAAAGTATGGCCTGTTCCTGTGTGGCCGCCTGCCAGTCGAAAAACAGCTTGTCATATTCAGAAGCCATTTTGTCGTAAAAGGTCTGTATGATGTTCATGGGAATACCGCCCCTTTCCGGCGCAGAATTGTGCAGCTGTCTGGGTTCATGCTATCACAGGATCGCATATTTGGCAAGCGTAAACCCGGACTGGGATCCGCGGCATGCGTCCGGAGCCGGATCTGCCGCGGTATGGGGTAGGCGCTTCGGAGACGTAACAGACTGCACAAGAATTTGGAGAAATAAAACATGTTTTTGTTTCATCCTTCAAAGTGCAGTCCGCCTTATTGACATTGATGTGAAGTTATGGTATGTTTTGCATTGCAAAATGGGGTGTTTTCTACACTTTCCGGTTAAATCACGGAAAAATAGCGCAAAATCGATTTCTGCGCGTTTTCATAAATCATTCCATCTGCATACTATTCTGAGGAGGAAAAAACATGAAAAAGATCCTTGCACTGCTCCTGACCCTGACCATGGTCCTGAGCATGGCTGCCTGCGGTGCCGGCGAAACTGCCGAGACCGAGGCTCCTGCCGCTGATGCACCTGCTGCTGAAGCTCCCGCCGCTGCTGCTGACTTCAAGGTTGGTGCCATCTACATCAACAGCAAGAATGACACTGCCGGCTATACCTTTGCTCACCACAACGGCATCACCACCGCTATGAATGAGCTGGGTCTGGACCCCGCTACCCAGCTGGTCATCGTGGACGAAGTTCCCGAGGACAAGGAGCAGGTCCTGTCTGCCATTGACACCCTGGTGGGTGAGGGCGCCAACATCATCTTTGGCATCTCCTTCGGCTATATCGATGCCATGGAAGAAGCTGCCGGTGAGTACACCGACGTCATCTTCTCCCATGCCACCGGCTACAAGTCCAATGAGACCAACTTCAACAATTACTTCGGCCGCGCTTATCAGGCCCGTTACCTGGCTGGCATCGCCGCCGGTATGAAGTCTCTGGAGACCGGCAACAACAATGTCGGCTACGTTGCTGCCTACGGCACTGAGTATGCTGAGACCGCTTCCGGCATCAACGGCTTCGCTCTGGGTGTCCAGGCTGTGAACCCCGAGGCCACTGTTTTTGTCAAGAACCTGGGCGCATGGGCTGACGAGGTCAACGAGTCTGCCTTCGCTGTGGAACTGATCGAGTCCTTCGGCTGCGGTGTTATCTCCCAGCACTGTGACTCCGCTCAGCCCCAGATCGCCGCTGAGAACGCCGGCGTCTTCGGCTGCGGCTACAACTCTGACATGACCCCCGATGCTCCTGCTGCTCACCTGACTGCTGCCATCTGGAACTGGAATGTCTACTACCGTACCGCCATGGAAGCTGCCATGAACTGCGGTGAGGCTGCCAACTTCGTTTCCACCATGGGCACCCCCGCCTACTACGGCGGCCTGGCTGAGGGCTTTGTCGATGTGTCTCCCCTGTCCGATAACTGCGCTGCCGGCACCGCTGAGGCCATTGAGGCTGTCAAGGCTATGATCGTCTCCGGCGAGTGGGATGTCTTCTCCGGCACCAAGCTGGAGATCGCTGCCGACGGCACCGTCACCAAGGTGGAAGCTCCCCTGGTTGACAATGCAGGCAACGAGATCGTGGCTGCAGGCGGCGCTTCCGTTGAGGACGGCGTCATCACCGGCACCATGAACTACTTCGTGGCTGGCGTTCAGGAAGCTTAATTTTCAGAGACCCGATCATACAGCGCCGGGCCGGCCTTCATCGGCCGGCCCGGTTTTTCTGCAGGAATGGGAGAGAGAAAATCACAGCCCTCCGGGGCACGGTTTACTGTCTCGTATTTCTGAAACAAAAAAACATAAAGGAGGAAAACTCCATGGCACAGGAATATGCCATCGAGCTGAAGGGCATTACCAAAACCTTCGGCAGTGTGGTGGCCAACAACAATATTGATCTGAATGTCCGTCCTGGTGAGATCCTGGCCCTGCTGGGTGAAAACGGCTCCGGCAAGACCACCCTGATGAACATGCTGTCCGGCATCTACAAGCCGGACAGGGGACAGATCTTCGTGGACGGTAAGGAAGTAACCATTGATTCTCCCGAGGATTCCAAGCGTCTGGGCATCGGCATGGTGCACCAGCATTTCAAGCTGGTGGATGTGTTCTCCGCTGCCGACAACATCTGGATGGGCAGAGAAAAGTCCGGCATGCTGCTGAAAAAGGAGCGCTATGCCGAGATCGAGGAAATGGCGAAAAAATTTGGTTTCGACATCGATCCGAAAAAGAAGGTCTACAACATGGCCGTCTCCGAAAAGCAGACCCTGGAGATCATCAAGGTGCTCTACTACGGAGCAAAGGTCATCATCCTGGATGAGCCCACTGCCGTTCTGACGGTGCAGGAAATCAACAAGCTGTTCCAGATCCTGCGGCGGATGAAGGAAGAGGGCCATTCCATCATTATTATCACCCATAAGCTCAACGAGGTGATGGAGATATCCGACCGCGTGGCCATTCTGCGCAAGGGCGAATACATCACCACCGTCAATACCAGCCAGACCAATGAACAGGCTCTGACGGAATGGATGGTGGGCCACAAGGTGGATCTGAATATCCAGAGAGCCCCCATGTACAAGACCCGTCCGCTGCTGGAGGTCCGGGATGTGACCATCCGCAGTGATGAGGGCGCCGTTGCCATTGACAATGTCAGCTTCTACATCCGCGGCGGCGAGATTCTGGGCGTGGCGGGCATTGCCGGCTGCGGCCAGAAGGAGCTGTGCGAGGCCATTGCCGGCCTGCGGCCCATTGAAAAGGGCGAAATGATCCACAAGGGTGAAAACATCGTGGGACTGCCTCCCAGAGCCATTCTGGAAAAGGGCATCTCCATGTCCTTCATCCCTGAGGACCGTCTGGGCATGGGCCTGGCGCCCTCCATGTCCATTACGGACAACATGATCCTGAAAAAGTATGCAAACAGCCGGGGACCTTTTGTGGACCGGAAGACCGGCCGGAAGGATGCAGAGCAGGTGATCCGGGATCTGGGTGTGGTGACGCCCTCCACCGAGACCCCCGTGCGTCGGCTCTCCGGCGGCAATGTCCAGAAGGTGCTGCTGGGCCGTGAGATCAAGGCAGGTCCCAATGTCATTATTACCGCCTATCCTGTCCGGGGTCTGGACATCAATTCCTCCTATGCCATCTATAATATTCTGAATGACCAGAAGCAGGATGGCGTGGGTATCCTCTTCGTGGGCGAAGATCTGGACGTGATGATCGACCTGTGCGACAAGATCCTGGTGCTGTGCCACGGTAAGGTCATGGGCGTCGTCCATGCCCACAAGACCACCAAGGAAGAACTGGGCCTGATGATGACCGGCGCGCTGGATCTGACCCATAAGTATGAGGACAAGCCTGCCGGCTTTGCCAGGGACAGCCGTTTTTGCACGGAGAACCGGAAGGAGGAGGCATAACCATGAAATTTCATATCGTGAAACGGGATAACTGCCCTCTCTGGAAAAAGTGCTGCCTCTATCTGGCGGCTGTGGTCATTGCCCTGCTGCTGGGCGGCGCACTGCTGATCGCTCTGGGTGTGGACCCTGTGGCTTACTATACCCGTATGTTCACCATGGGTACCATCGGAAACAAGATTGCCTACAAGGTTTGGATCAACTACCTGAAGGAGCTGGTGCCTCTGGCGCTGGTATCTGTGGCACTGTCTCTGGCCTTTAGGATGCGGTTCTGGAATATCGGCGGCGAAGGCCAGTTCATTCTGGGTGCCATTGCTGCAGCATTCGTGGCGTTCAAGACCGGTGCCGGGTTGCCCAATGCACTGACCCTGATCCTCATGTGTCTGGCCGCCATGCTGACTGCAGGCATCTACGGCCTGTTCGTGGCGGCGCTGAAGGTGAAATTCGGCACCAACGAGACACTGATGACCCTGATGCTGAATTACGTGGCGCTGTATGTGCTGATGTTCCTGGGTGAGACCAAGGCGGACTGGAACTTTTTCCTGGATGCCGGTTCTGCCCGGCCTGTCTTTGCCAGTTTTACAGAACTGGCATCTTTCCCCGGTATTCCCATGGGTGGAAAATTCAGCCTGAATATCTGTGTGATCCTGACACTGGTCATCGGTATTCTGGTATTTGTGTATCTAAAATATACCAAGCAGGGCTATGAGATCGCCGTGGTGGGCGACAGCGCCGGAACTGCCCGGTATGCCGGTATGAAGGTGAACAGGATCGTGCTGCGCACCGTATTCCTGTCTGCAGCCCTCATCGGTCTGGCTGCTGCCTTCAAGGTGGGCACCGCCGGCATCCTCTCCACCTCCATCACCGATGATGTGGGCTGGACCGGCATCATCGTGGCCTGGCTGAGCCAGCTGAACACCGGCGTGATCTTTGTGGTGTCCGCACTGATCTGCGTGCTGCACTACGGCTCCACCGTGGCGGCTGCCACCTTCTCCCAGGTGGACTCCAGCTTCGCCAATATGCTCCAGGGCGTGATCCTGTTCCTGGTGCTGGCTGCGGATTTCTATACCCGTTTTAAGATCGTTCCCGTGAAGAAAGGAGGCAAATGATCATGGAACTGGATAAGCTTGGCGTTGTCACTTCCTTTGTCCACAATATCGTGGTCTATAACATTCCTCTGCTTTACGGCACAGTTGGTGAGATCGTGGTGGAAAAGTCCGGCAGTCTGAACCTGGGCGTGGAGGGCATCATGGCCGTGGGTGCCATTTTCGGCTACATCTGCGGCTGCTATGCCAATTCCCTGGGCGTGGGCATTGCTGTGGCCTTTCTGGCGGGCGCTCTGTGCGGCCTGCTGTTTGCCGCGCTGACTGTCTCCCTTCAGGCTAACCAGAACATCACCGGCCTGACGCTGACCACCTTCGGCCTGGGTGTCTACTTCTTCGTGGGCAACGGCCTGAAGGCCAAAGGCTGGCCTGTCATGGGCGACTATGCCAACATCAAGGCAGGTTTTTCTGATCTGCCCATCCCGGTGCTGTCTGATATTCCCCTGATCGGTCAGGGCCTCTTCAGCCACAATCTGCTGGTCTATCTGGGCATTTTCATCGCCTTTGTCATGTGGTGGTACTTAAACCGCACGACCCCCGGACTGAAGCTCCGGGCCGTGGGCGAAAATCCCGGTGCGGCTGACTCCGTGGGCATCAATGTGAAGCGGATGAAGTATCTGCATATCTGTCTGGGCTGCGGCATCATGGGTATCGGCGGCTATTACATGGGCCTGAATATGTCCGGCTCCTTCAATTCCAGCTGCTGGATCAACGGCTATGGCTGGATCGCCGTGGCGCTGGTTATCTTCGCCAACTGGAACCCCGCGTTCGCCATCATTGGTACCTTTGTTTTCGGCTTCTTCAACACCCTCCGGGTCTCCGGCAGCTCTCTGGCCGCCGCTTTCCCCGGGGTGCTGGGCTGGCTGGCTGCGGTACCTACCCAGCTGTATCAGGCACTGCCCTTCCTCATCACGGCCATTGTTCTGGTGGCATCTTCCGTCCGGAACAAGCAGGGCAGCGGTCTCCCCGCGTCCCTGGGTCTCAACTATTTCCGCGAGGAGCGGTAAAACACAAAATTGCCCGGTGTCCAGTGGACACCGGGCTTTTGGTTTATTTCAGCAGAGCCACACATTCGTAGGGCTGCAGGATATTGGTCAGGTCACTGGTATAGTTGTGCAGCAGCAGGGTGGCGTTTTCCCAGCCTGCGGGGACAGACACAGAGGCATCTTCGCCGGTGAGGTTGCACAGCACCAGCAGCTCCTGTTCTCCGGTATACCGCCGGTAGGCCAAGACCCTGGGATCCTGGCGCATCAGGAATTCGATCCTGCCGTCAGAGATCACATCCAGCTCCTTGCGCAGGGCGATCAGCTTCTTGTAGAAGGCCCGGATAGAGGTTTCGTCCTCCATCTGTGCGGCGGCATTGATCTGCCGGTAGTTTTCGGGGGGGATGATCCAGGGGGTGCCGGTGGTGAAGCCGGTAGCATGGCTGTCATTCCACTGCATGGGGGTCCGGCCATTGTCCCGGCTCCGGGCAGCCAGGATCTCCAGCGCCTCATCGGAGGTCTTGCCGTTCTCCATCAGGATCCGGTAGTAGTTCAGGCTTTCCACATCCCGGTACTGGTCGATGGCAGTATAGTGATGATTGGTCATGCCGATCTCTTCGCCCTGATAGATATAGGGAGTGCCCCGCATCAGGTGGATGGCGGCAGCCAGCATTTTGGCGGATTCCTTCCAGTATTTCTCCTCGTTACCGAAACGGCTGACGACCCGGGGCTGGTCATGGTTGCACCAGAACACGGCATTCCAGCCGTCTTCTGCCTGCATACCTTCCTGCCAGGTGGTCAGAAGCTCCTTCAGCCGCATCAGGTCGGGAGGCATCAGGCTCCATTTGTCGCCATCCTTGTAATCCACCTTCAGGTGATGGAAGCTGAAAACCATGCTCAGTTCCTTCTCCCGGGGGGCGGTGTAGCGGACGCAGTTGCTGAGGCTGGTGGAGGACATTTCGCCCACAGTCACCATGTCCCCAATGTCAGCATCCCGGACCATTTCCTTCAGGAATTCATGGACATGACGTCCGTCGGTATAAAAACGGCGTCCATCGCCAATCAGGTCATCTTCAAAGATCTCGGGCTTGGAGATCAGGTTCACCACGTCGAAACGGAAGCCCTGAATACCCTTTGCCTTCCAGAACCGAAGCACGTTTTTCAGCTCTTCCCGAACTTCGGGATTCTCCCAGTTCAGATCGGCCTGGGTTACATCAAACAGGTGCAGATACCACTTGCCCAGGCTGGGAACGTATTCCCAGGCGGGACCACCGAATTTGCTGACCCAGTTGGTGGGGAGCTTGTCGGGGGTGCCTTCCTTGAAAATATAGTAGTTCTGGTATTTTTCGTCACCGGCCAGAGCCTTCTGGAACCATTCATGTTCCGTGGACGTATGGTTGAATACCATATCGAACATCAGACCGATGTTCCGCTTTGCAGCCTCGGCGATCAGCTCCTCCAGATCCTCCATGGTGCCAAACCGGGGATCCACGGCGCAGTAATCGGAAACGTCATAGCCGTTGTCACGCTGGGGACTGGGGAAGAAGGGGGTGCTCCACAGAAGCTCTACACCCAGATCCTGCAGATAATCCAGCTTGGAGGTGATGCCCTTCAGATCGCCCTCGCCGTCACCGTTGGAATCACAGAAGCTTTTGGGATAGATCTGGTAGACCACCTTGTTCTTAAAATTTGCCATAGGAAATCTCCTTTGATATGGGGATTCCGGGAAGCTCCAAAGACCTTCCCGGAACCCTATTTGAAGAGGTGTGAAGAGGCGGAATTAAGCGATGTTCTTGCGCTTGCCGATGATGACAGTCAGTGCGAAGGGCACAGCCACAGCGATCAGCATGGCGATGGCGAAGGTGCCCATGGACTGGGGCTGCATGGACAGGATGCCGGGCAGGCCGCCGACACCGATGGAATTGGCGGTGGAGGAAGTCAGCACAGAGAAGACACCGGCGATACCGGAACCGATCATGGCGCATACGAAGGGGAAGTTGTACTTCAGGTTGACACCGAACATGGCGGGCTCGGTGACGCCCAGATAGCAGGAGATGCAGGAGGGGATGTTGACTTCCTGAGCCCGGGCATTCTTGCGCTGCAGGTAGATCATACCCAGAACAGCGGAGCCCTGAGCGATGTTGGACAGAGCGATCATGGGCCACAGCATGGTGCCGCCGAAGTCAGCGCACAGCTGGCTGTCGATGGCGTTGGACATGTGGTGCAGGCCGGTGATGACCAGAGGAGCGTAGAAGGTACCGAAGACAGCACCGAAGACAGCGCGGAGGCTACCAGTGATGCCGGCATAGACGAAGTTGGAGATCCAGGAACCGATGGTCCAGCCGATGGGGCCCAGAACGAAGTGGGCAGCCATGACAGCCAGCAGCAGACTGCAGAAGGGAACCACGATCATGGAGATCACAGCAGGAGTGACCTTGCGGAAGAATCTTTCCAGATAGACCAGAGTGAAGCCGGCCAGCATGGCAGGGATGACCTGAGCCTGATAACCGATCATATCAACCTGGATAAAACCGAAGTCCCACTGGGGAATGACGGCATCGGCATTGACACCGTAAGCATTCAGCAGCTGGCCGGAAACCAGGGTCAGACCCAGAACGATGCCCAGCATCTGGTTGGTGCCCATCTTCTTGGTGATGGACCAGCAGATACCGACAGGCAGCATGTGGAAGACAGCCTCGCCGATGAGCCACAGGAAGTGGTCAACACCAGCCCAGAACTGGCTCAGCTGCACCAGAGTGGCGGTGCCTTCGTTGAAGATGTACAGGCTGTCGATGACGTTGCGGAAGCCCAGGATCAGACCGCCGGTGATGATAGCGGGGATCAGGGGAGCGAAGATCTCGGCCAGAGCAGTCATGACCCGCTGCAGAGCGTTCTGGTTCTGCTTGGCGGCGGACTTGGCTTCGTCCTTGCTGACACCTTCGATGCCGGAGATGGCAGTGAAGTCGTTGTAGAAGTCAGCCACGGTGTTGCCGATGATTACCTGGAACTGACCGGCCTGGGTGAAGCTGCCCTTGACAGAGGGAATAGCCTCGATGGCCTCAATGTTTGCCAGAGCGGGATCGTTCAGAACGAAGCGCATTCTGGTCATGCAGTGGCTCACTGCTGCGATGTTTTCCTTGCCGCCAACCAGCTCCAAGAGCTTGGCAGCATCCTGTTGATACTTACCCATAGATTTGGATCCTCCTGTTATTTCTTTTTCCTGTTCTTTCGACTTGTTTGAACAAGTCTTTCTGATGTGTTTATACCATACTTGTTTGAACAAGTCAATGGTTAAAAAGTGCGATTTTTGCATAAAAATAAAAATTGTTCAACACTTCTAAAATGAACTATTGATTTTTGGTGATATTTCCGATATACTAAAAGATAAGATGTTCAGACAAGGATCTGTAAACGATTATTTACAGAAGGAAAGGAGCCGGCTATGCCGAAGTCCAAATTTGAAGAGATCTACCGGAATCTGAAAAACAAGGTGGAGCAGGGGGACTATCTCTATGGCGAACTGCTGCCCTCGGAAAATACGCTGATCGGCATGTATGACTGCTCCCGCAATACCATCCGCCGGGCTCTTTCCGGGCTGGTGGAGGATGGCTATGTCCAGTCTATCCACGGCAAGGGTGTACAGGTCATTTATCAGCCCTCAGTAAAGAAGGATTTTACCATCGGCGGTATCGAGACCTTCCGGGAAAGTGCCCAGAGAAACAACTTCTCCTATGAAACCAGGGTTATCCGGTTCCAGACGGTTCTGACGGATGAAGCTCTGGCAGACAGGACCGGCTTTCCGGTGGGAACAGAGCTGCTCTGGGTGGAGCGTGTCCGCTATCTTAACGGAAAGGCTCTGATTCTGGACGTGAATTTCTTCCTGAAGTCTGTGGTGGGAGATCTGACTCCGGAGATCGCCGAGCAATCCATCTATGCGTATCTGGAGCATGATCTGGGCATGCAGATCGTTACCAGTAAGCGGGAGATCACCGTGGAACGGGCCGCGGAAAATGACCGACGGCATCTGGATCTCAATGGTTATGACTGTCTGGCGGTGGTTACCAGCAATACCTTCAATTCTGATGGCATCATGTTTGAGTATACCCAGTCCCGTCATCAACCGGAATTCTTCTCCTTCCGGGATACAGCCACCCGGAAAAAAAGCTGAAAAATGCCCCCTGTTCCGCAGGAACAGGGGGATCAATGCGCTTAAGGGCTTATTTGCCATTGAGGATCAGCTCGCTGGCCATGGTGAACAGACTGGCGGCAGGTTCGTCGGCATCACTGTCCAGCAGGGTGTATTGGATACCCTCCTTCTCCCAGTACAGGAAGGCCACATCCGTTTCCTCAATTGTGTCAGAACCGTAGGACATGAAATTGCCGGGCTGCTGCAGCCAGACTTTGTCAGCTTCGGTCTGGGTATATTTCTCGGGAACAAATTTGTAGTGATCCACCCGGTAGCTGACGGTGGTCTCACCAATGACCATGGTCTGCTGAGGCGGCAGATCCGTGGCAGAGATACTGTCATTTTTCGGATAGGCGAACAGATGCAGGATGTTGCCGCCGGGGGCCTGGAGGGTAATGTTGATCTCGTTATAGGTCAGGCGAACGTTATCGTCCTGATCCAGACCTTTGGTTTCAACGACCTGGATGGATTCCAGAGAATAGCCGTTGGAGAACTTTTCTGCGGCATCCATTCCGAACCCGGCACGACGTTCCGCCTCTTCTACGGTTTTGCAGGTGCGGGAGTTCATTCCGCTGACCAGCGTTTTGATATTCAGTCCATCCGCTGCGTATACGGTGGTAACCAGCATGGCCATAAGGGCGGCAGCGATGCAGACATGTTTCATGGTTTTTCGGATATTCATATACTTTCCTTTCCGGAGTTTCCGGTTATGAACGGTCAGGGCTTCCGGCGGAATTTCGGGGTGCAGTGCCTGACAGAGCAGGGCTTCCAGTTGGGCGTCAGTCATGTTCTGTTTCCTCCAGTTCTTTTCGGATGATCTGCTTTCCGCGGTGCAGTCTGCTTTTTACGGTGTTCTGGGGAAGGCGCAGGATCTGGGCAATGGCTGCAACGGTCAGTCCGGCGCTGTAATACAGCTGAATGGGCAGCCGGTATTTTTCCGGCAGACAGGCAACGGTCTGCCGGATCTGCTGAAGCTGCTGCCGGTGCAGCAGGATTTCCTCCGGATCCGGAGTGTTGTCCGGGCCGGAATATCCCAGATCGGCCAGTGCTTCCAGACTTTCCTGGGGTACCAGACGGAGCCGCCGGGCAATTTTTCGTTTCCGGTTTTGCCAGAGTCTCAGGGCGACGGAAATGGCATAGCTTTTGACGTTCTGCTGATGGTCCAGCTGTTCCTGTTTTTCCAGCAATGTCAGCATGGTGTCCTGGTATAGCTCATCACCATCCTCCCGGCTGCCTGCAGTGATGCGGCAGAACCGGAGGATATCCGCGCCATGGCTGCTGATGACCCGGTTCAGTTGTTCTTCGTTCATAACGGTGTCCTTACATGATTTGCGGTTGATGTGTGTTAGGGGATGCATCCTTTACACTTTTATATTGTCGCAGACGGAGGAATGGTTGCGTTTTTATCTGCAGAGATTGTCGGATGACCAGATTCGATTGCATTAAGGTGTCGTCACCGTTGAGTCGGTGACGAACAGCACCCCGAATGGAGTGCTGTATTTTTTGGTGCAGTTAAGCAATTCAGATCCGAACTGTTCCCATCAACAGAGGTGAGCCCAGCGCAAGCGGGTCGCGGCTGAAAAGGAGGCGCAGCGGATTGAAGCTGGCGGTAAGTAAAAATCCCCCTCCCATTAAGAGCGTTGACATAAGAAAACAAGCAAAAACCCAGTAAAATCAACGCTTTTAAGGGCAGAGGGCAAACAGGTTAGCTCAAAAACTGA
Organism: Oscillospiraceae bacterium; assembly: GCA_017409205.1. Taxonomy (GTDB): domain Bacteria; phylum Bacillota; class Clostridia; order Oscillospirales; family Oscillospiraceae; genus Faecousia. The sequence goes on from JAFQTF010000054.1 coordinate 21,504, forward strand.
ATAACCAAGCGACAAAAGGGATGTTACCGCAAGGCAGCATCCCTTTTCGCATACGCCGACGCCGTAGATTTTGAAAGAAGTCTAC
>JAFQTF010000055.1 GCA_017409205.1 Oscillospiraceae bacterium
CCTTGGTAACAGCGTAGCCGCCGATCTCGGTCAGGGGCTTTTCGCGCAGGCCAGACATGATGCCAGCCATCTTGTCCATGCCGCTGAGGCCGGGGAACTCGAAGGAATCGACCTTGTTCAGGTAGCGGCCGTACTTGGCGTAGATGGCCTCCAGGCGCTCCTTAACGGAGGAGCCGATGGAGCGGTAGTAAGCAGCCATTTCGCAGATCAGCATGGAGCCGATGATGGCATCCTTATCGCGGACATAGGGACCTGCCAGGTAGCCGTAGGACTCTTCGAAGCCCAGGATGAAGCGCTCGACTTCACCGGCAGCTTCCAGACGGGCGATCTGATCGCCGATCCACTTGAAGCCGGTCAGAACGTTGCGCATCTCAACACCGTAGTTGGCAGCGACAGCGTCGGCCAGAGGAGTGGAGACCAGGGACTTGACGGCGACAGCGTTCTTGGGCATGGTGCCCTTCTCAATGCGGCCTTCGCAGATGTAGTCCAGCAGCAGGACGCCCACTTCGTTGCCGGAAACCAACTCGTAGGAACCGTCGGGACACTTCATGGCGATACCAACGCGGTCGGCATCGGGGTCGGTGGCCAGCATCAGATCAGCGCCGGACTTCTCAGCCAGCTCCAGACCCAGCTTCAGAGCCTCGAAGATCTCGGGGTTGGGGTAGGGGCAGGTGGGGAAGTTGCCGTCGGGATACTGCTGCTCGGGAACGATGGTGATATCATCGATGCCGATGTCGTTCAGGATCCGCATAACGGGAACCAGACCGGAGCCGTTCAGGGGGGAGTAGACCAGCTTCAGGCCAGCGGTCTTGCACAGGCCGGGACGGACCTGACATGCCTTGATGGCGTCGTACAGACCTTCCTTGCAGTCATCGCCCACATACTGGATCAGGCCCTTCTCCAGGCCTTCCTCGAAGGAGATCAGCTTGGCACCGGTCAGGATGTCGGTGTTCTGGATCTCAGCGTAGACAACAGCAGCGGCATCGTCGGTCATCTGGCAGCCATCGGGGCCGTAGGCCTTGTAGCCGTTGTACTTGGCGGGGTTGTGGGAGGCGGTGATCATAACACCGGCATTGGCCTCATAATAACGGGTAGCGAAGGACAGAGCGGGGACGGGCATCAGAGCATCGTAGATACGAACCTTGATACCATTGGCAGCCAGAACACGGGCAGTCTCCTTGGCGAAGACGTCAGAGTTGATACGGCTGTCATAGGAAACAGCAACCAGCTGGTTGCCGCCCTGGGTCTTGACCCAGTTTGCCAGGCCCTGGGTAGCCTGACGGACAACGTAGATGTTCATCCGGTTGGAGCCTGCGCCCAGAACACCGCGAAGACCGGCAGTGCCGAACTTCAGGGCAACAGCGAAGCGATCCTTGATCTCCTCGTCCTGACCTTCGATCTTCTGCAGCTCAGCGGAGAGTGCAGCATCTTCCAGATCAAAGCCCAACCAGCGCTTGTAATCATCCATGTACATATGATATCACCTTGTCTTTCGTAAGTTTTGTTTTTGCAATTCAACCAAATATACTATAAACGATTTGCCTCCGATTGTCAATGTTGTATTATAATTATGTTGTATCGAAAGTATTTGGGAACGGATTTTTCCGGGAAACCGGATGTTTGATTACAGGAATTCTATTGCATTTTTTACTGTGATATATTAGAATAAAGAGTAAAGAAATACTTAAGGAGTGATGCCTTTATGAGCCTGAAGAGTATGTTTTCCGCCAAGGATATGACCCAGGGTTCCCCCTGGAAGAGAATCATGGAGTTTTCCATCCCCATGCTTCTGGGCAACATCGCGCAGCAGCTGTACAACACCGCTGACTCCGTCATTGTCGGTCACTTTGTGGGTGACAACGCTCTGGCAGCCGTTGGCAGTGCCAGCCCAATTCTGAATCTGCTGCTGGCCCTGTTCGTGGGCATATCCACCGGCGCCGGCATCGTGGTGTCCCAGAGCTTCGGCGCCCATGACCGGCAGGGCCTCAGCAAGGGCATCGGCAACTGTATTAGCCTGACTTTTGTGGCTACCCTCTTCATCATGGTTTTTGGCCCCCTGATCACCCGGCCTATGCTGAATCTTCTGGATACGCCTGCCTCCATCATTGACTGGTGCGCAGACTATCTGAACATTTACTTCCTGGGTATCATTGGTTTCTTCTTCTACAATATGCTGTCCGGTATCCTTCGGGGTTTGGGCGACAGTGTCTCTGCCCTGGGATTTCTGCTGCTGGCTGCCGTGTTGAATGTGATCCTGGACCTGGTTTTCGTGGGCGTGTTCAACATGGGCGTCCCCGGCGTTTCCCTGGCAACCGTCATTTCTCAGGCCATCTCCGCCGTTTTCTGCTTCATGAAGTTGATGAAGATGAGCGAGCATTTCGACCTGAATAAATCCACGGTCCGGCTGGAGAAGGCCATGGCCATGCGGATCATCAGCATCGGTGTTCCCTCCGGCATCACTCAGGCCATCATGTCCATGTCCATGATGGTGGTTCAGTCCCTGACCAACTCCATGGGTGAAATGGTCATCGCTGCCAATGTCATCATCATGCGTGTGGACGGCTTTGCCATGATGCCCAACTTCTCCTTCGGTCAGGCCCTGTCTGTCTATACCGGCCAGAACGTTGGTGCCGGCAAGTGGGATCGTGTCCAGAAGGGCGTCCGCCAGGGCACCATCATTGCGCAGTCGTTTGCCATTGCCATTGTTCTGGTGATCCTGACCCTGAACACCTACCTGTTCTCCATCTTCACCGAAACCCAGGCATTGATCGACCTGGCTTCCGAAATGATGAATATCATGGCTGTGGGTTATATTGCCATGTCCATCACGCAGGTGCTGGGCGGTGTGATGCGTGGCTGCGGCGATACCGTTACTCCTATGTGGATCTCCATTGCCACCACTGTGGCTCTGCGGATCCCCATTGCCTATGTCATTGCCTATATGACCAGAAGCGCTGAGTGGCCCAACGGCCATCCCTTTGCCCTGTCCATCTCCCTGCTGGCCTCCTGGGTGCTGGGTATGATCTTCTCTGTTGTGGCCTTCCGTCTGAAAACCAGAAAGATGATCCGCCGGGAAATGGAAACCCAGAAGCTGCGGGAAGCCGCCTGATACAGAAAGGAGACGCGTCATGGAAGAAAACAAGGAACTGCTGGAACTGCTGAACAAAATCGAAGCCTCCAACCGCAAGCAGCTGATGTATACCCGGATCCAGTGCATCGCAGCGGTGTTGGCTGTGGCCTGCTTTGCCGGGATCTTCTTCCTGATCAAAGATTTCCTGCCTCAGATCAGCGCTATTATCACCGAGATCCCGGGGGTAGTGGAGCAGATGGAGATCGTGCTTTCCAATCTGGAGATCGTCACCAGTGAGCTGACGGCTGTGGATTTTGAAGGCATGGTGGCAGGCGTCAATACGCTGGTTCAGACAGGCCAGCTGGGCCTGGAGCAGACGGTGGAAAATCTGAATGCCATTGATTTTGACACCCTGAATCAGGCAATCCAGGATCTGGGCGATGTGGTGGAGCCGCTGGCGAAATTCTCCAAATTGTTTGGTAAGTAATCAGGAAGCCGCGCTGAAATGTTTCAGCGCGGCTTTTTTGCTGGTGCGGCATACAAATGATCCCTTATAATTCTTTTTGGAATCCCCGGACCTCTTCGGTATATCCAATTTTTTCATAAAAACGATGGGCCTGCTTCCGGAATCCGGAGGATACCAGAATGGCATACTGGCAGCCCTGTTCCCGGCCATAGCTATGGACCGCATCCATCAGCCGGGTGCCGATGCCGCCGTTCCGGGAGTCTTCCGTCACGATCAGGTCTTCGCTGGCAAGAAAAGTGCCTGCCAGTCCCCGGCAGCAGAAACCGGAAACAGTGCCGAGAACCGTATCTCCTTCCCGGGCGACCAGCACCCGGCAGTCCGTCAGGCTTTGCATGGCCTCGTAGAGCACGGCGGCTTTTTGAGCATCGATGGGATAGGGAACGATTTTCTGCTGCGGCAGACTTGTCAGCCATAGGCTTCATGGTGGGGATCTCATTTGAGCCAGGTACGTAACCCCATACATCGCTGTATAACCCTTTACAAACAAGGTTTTTCCAAGGTTCAAAATACATATCTCTACACATCCCTACATACACCATGTTTCAAACGGTGTAAAAATGGTGTGCGTGGTGTAAAGCTGATTTGGAGTACATAGAGGATACACAAAAGATGGCGAACATTTAGGGGCTCGTCTGGTTCCGGGGCTTCGCGGTGAAATAGGAATCAAGTCCGATAAATTCGTCCTTTTTCAGTTCCTTCGTTACGTCCGCATAGATGTTCAAAGTGGTGGAAATATCAGCATGTCCCAGGGTATCCTGGATCACTTTTACATTTACACCAGCCTCAAACATTCTGGTGGTAAAGGTATGCCGCAACGAATGGCAGCTGAAGTGGGGGAGAAGTACCCTGGCATCTGGATCCTTAGTTAGCTCCGCATCGTTGCAGTCCCGAATGATTCTGCGGATCGTCTTATTCAGCGTACCGAAATGCTGGGCACCGCCGTATCTGTTGATAAAGATAAAATCAGAATAGCCATCAATCGTAACCTCACATTTGACTCCCATGGCCTGCTGATACTCTTTTTCCATGATGAATGCTTCCTTTACAAAGCTCAGCATAGGCACCTGCCGCTTCCCAGCTTCCGTCTTAGGCGTATTCACATTGAAATAGCAGCCTTTCTTGTGATTCTCATCTCTGTGGTCGTAGTACACAAGTGTATGGTTGATGTCAATGATCCCATCATCCAAATCGATGTCACACCATCTGAGACCGGTTACTTCACCGACACGCGAGCCGGTGCCAATCATGACGGCAAAAATCGGATACCAGTGTGAATACATCTGACTGTTCTTTAGAAATGTAAGCAGCAGCTCCTGCTCCGGCATGGTCAGACCACGCCAAAACATGAGACTGCTTCAGTTCCTTCAGAACATTGTCCGAGGGATTGGTGCGGATGTCGTTATCATCTACCGCCATGTCCAGAACCTGATGCAATACCATGTGGATGTTGTCAATGGTAGAGGCCTTCAAGTTCAGATCATCGGCCAGCGAATTATAGAAGCGCTTCACATCCGATTTTCTCAGAGTAGAAAGGCGCAGCTTTCCGAAATTCGGCCTGACGAATGTATTGTACATGTACTTGTAGTTCTCAAAGGTGTTGTTCTTCAGGCCGCGCTTCAGCTGGCACCAAAGATCGAACATCTCATTGACAGTTACATACCGGGCTTCTGCTTTGTAAAAACACTTACACTCAAGTCTTAGGACACAGAATCCGAAAAATGTCCAGAATTTGGGGAAAGAATTTTTTGAAACCCTCTCATTATGTAGTAGCGACAGGAGCCTCCGATTTGTCTCAGTTTTCAGAAGACTTTTTTGAAAAGTCCTTCTACTATGTAGTAGCGACATAGCCCCCTCATTTATGTATTGTAGCAATGATGGCGAAAGACGGAAATTGGAAGTGAGTTTTCGTAAACAAAAAAACAAGACCGCAACAGTAAGTTTGTTACAGTCCTGAAAAATATATTTATGCCGTTGAAGTAAGGCTAACCTCCATTGTTTTATATGGGTGTTACTGTTTGCTATTCGGTGTGTTTCTCTGTTTTCATATTTACCTGCCATAGAGCCACATCCTCATTTTTAATATTCCACGAGAAGAAACGGTATTTCTTCCCCTCTTTCATGTGCGTGCCCAAGAAGTAAAATGTACTGATCCGGTGTCGGCTTCCCGTTAGGGAAATACTTAACCCAAAGTGCCTTTTGTCCTAGATCGGACATAGCCTTTTCCCAGGAATGATTTATCATTCTGCGAATTGTTGCTTTAACTACCCAAACCGGGCACTTCCACTCACAAACCATAGTCCGAAACACTCTACGAACATTCAAATAATCGTGCAAATCCATAGCATCATCTCCGTAAAGTTCATTATTCCACTTAATTATATTTCTTTGTTATCCAAAAGTCAACTTTCATTGGGTAGAATATAACAAAAAGTGGAAAGGATGATCTATACAAGTGAACTTCGGTGAAAAACTCAAATCACTGCGGACAAGTCAGAAGTTGACCCAACAGCAGTTAGCCGACAGAATCGGTGTTGCAAAGTCTGTAGTTTCCTATTATGAATCCGGGGACAGATATCCTTCCTATGATGTGCTTGTGAAGATTGCTAGAATCTTCCATACTACAACCGACTATCTGTTAGATGTATCGAAAGACAGTGTAATTGATGTGACCGGGCTTTCCGATGAAGATATTGCAGTTGTCCGAACAGTGGCGGAAGCATTGAAACGGAAAAGGGAATAAAACAAGGCACTACAACCGTAATTGGTGTAGTGCCTTAATTTCTGCTATACTGCGTTCAGCCTATGAACTTTAGTAAACTTTTTGTAAATCAGAGGTTTTTGTAAGTGTGAAGTCCGAAAATGCGTTGCGCTGCAACACTTTTTTAATCCTGGGGCTTCATCGTTGGGAAGAGGATGACCTCGCGGATGGTATCGGTGCCGGTGAGCATCATGACGCAGCGGTCGATGCCCATGCCCATGCCGCCCGTGGGAGGCATGCCGTATTCCATGGCGTTCAGGAAATCCTCGTCCAGCATTTCGGTCTCGTCATCGCCGCGCTCCCGCTGCTCTACCTGCTTCATGAAGCGGCCTCTCTGGTCGATGGGGTCATTCAGCTCGGAGTAGGCATTGGCCAGCTCGGAGTGGCAGACAAACAGCTCAAAACGCTCAGTCAGTCTGGGATCCTCAGGAGAACGCTTGGTCAGGGGGGAGACTTCCACGGGATACATGGTAATGAAGGTGGGCTGGATCAGATGCTCCTCAACCTTCTGGTCGAAGGTGGCATACAGGGCATTGCCCCAGGTCTTTTCTGCAGCATCGGCCAGCTCGACACCCACGGAGTTTGCCAGCGCCACGGCCTCGGCGTCATCGGTGACAGCGCCGAAATCTACGCCAACATACTCCTTGACGGCATCCACCATGGTCAGGCGGCGCCAGCCGGGGGTCAGGTCGATCTTTTCGCCCATCCATTCCACTTCGTAGCTGCCCAGGATCTCCTTGGCGGCGCCGGACAGGATGCCTTCTGCAATGTCCATCATATCGTGGAAGTCAGCGTAAGCCTGATACAGCTCCACGGAAGTGAACTCGGGGTTGTGCTTGGGGTCCATGCCTTCGTTGCGGAAGATACGGCCGATCTCATAGACACGATCCATGCCGCCGATGATGAGCCGCTTCAGGGGCAGCTCGGTGGCGATGCGCATGTACATATCAATGTCCAGGGTGTTGTGATGGGTGATGAAGGGACGGGCGGAAGCGCCGCCGGCGATGGTGTTCAGAACGGGGGTCTCCACCTCGATATAGTTCATGTTGTCCAGATAATTGCGCATGAACTTGATGAACTTACTGCGGATGACGAAGTTCTGCTTGACCTCGGGATTTACCATCAGGTCAACGTAACGCTGACGGAAGCGGATCTCCTTGTCGGTCAGGCCGTGGTACTTTTCAGGCAGGGGCAGCAGGGACTTAGACAGCAGAGTGACCTTGCTGGTGCGGATGGAGATCTCGCCGGTTTTGGTCTTGAAGACACGACCCTCGCAGCCCAGAATGTCGCCGATGTCGTTCTTCTTGAACCGGGTGTATTCTTCTTCGCCCATTTCGTCGATCTTGACGAAGAGCTGGATGCGGCCGGTGGCGTCCTGCAGGTCGCAGAACATGACCTTGCCCTGACCGCGCTTGCTCATGAGACGGCCGGCGACCTTAACCACCTTTTCCTCGTAGCCTTCGTAATCAGCCTTGATGGCAGCAGAATCAGCATCGAAGTCAAACTTGGTGATCAGGAAGGGATCACGGCCTTCGGCCTGCAGAGCTGCCAGCTTGTCGCGGCGGATCTGGGCCTGTTCGGATACAGGCAGTTCAGCCTGAGGTACAAACTTTGCCATGCTTAGCCCTCCCGGGAAACGCTGACCACGGTCATGGTGTAGGAACCGGCAGGAGCGTTAACAGTGAAGGTCTCACCGGCAGCCTTGCCCACAACGGCGCGGCCGAAGGGAGAGTCATCGGAGAGCTTATATTCCATGGGATTGGCTTCCTGAGAACCGGTGATGCGGTAGGTGGTCTGACGGCCGTTGGCATCCTCGACAACAACGGTGCAGCCCAGACCGACACGGCCGGATGCTTCGTTTTCGTCCTCAATGATGACGGCGTGGGACAGGATATCTTCGATTTCGGCAATGCGGCCATAGAGCTTTGCCTGCTCGTTCTTGGCGGCATCGTATTCGGAGTTTTCGGACAAGTCGCCGTAGGAGCGGGCTTCTGCAATCATGGCAGCCACTTCGCGCTCACGGGTGGTCTTCAGGTAGTTCAGTTCTTTTTCCAGGTCAGCCAGACGCAGGCTTGTAATCTTATATTCCTTAGCCATAGTAAAAATCCTTTCTTAGGGGGCACCTCGAAAAAATCTCCTTTTGCGATTTGGCCGAATCTTCTGCCACAATTCTGCGTTATGCAAATCCCACAATACACAAAGTATTCCGGAATTTTCATAACTTGATTTGCGACAGAATCTTCTGTCCAAAGCATCAAAAAAGAATTTTTGGAGGATGCCTAGCTATAAATTTCCATAGTCCCAACTATTATAGTGGAATTATAACCGTCAGTCAAGGAATTTTTGCGTTTTGCACATCAAAAAAGGTGCCCTTATGGAAGGACACCTTGTGAAAACTGTCAGGAGATTTTCTCCAGGAGGGAATCGTAAAGAGTCCGGGTTTCTGCGGCGGTTTTGCCGCTGAGCACCACAGCCTTGCCCCGGACCGTTGCCACGATGCAGGCCTCGGGATCATAATAGGTGTATCGGGTGTAGGTGCCGAATTCCTCATTTTCAAAGAAGCCCATCAGCAGCCGGAAACTGCCGAAGCCGCCCACCCGGAGGCCGGGTACATTTTGCTCTCGGTATTCTATGGCTTCAATGGCATCATAGCGGATCGTAATGTCGGAGTACCAGTCTGCCTTTATGGAGAATCTGTTTTCCAGAAGGGTGAATTCAAGATCTCCGGTAAAGAGGATTGCCAAAATAAACAAGGTTGTGATTGCAAGGAAGACAGCTGTCCATTTCAGAATCGTTTTGTCGATTTTGGAGTAACTGACCTTCACGTCCTTTCCGGCAGCCTGTTCCATTTTGTAGAACCGCCAGGAATAGACAATGGGAATAATGGTGGCAAGAAGGGCCACGGTGATCATAACTGTTACTGCCCAGCCGTTGGGAAGAAAACCACTCAGTGCCATGAGAACACCGCCGATGACCCAGACTTTGCCGCCAAACCGGTGGGTGGCAGCCCAGTTTTCCTCACTGGTGTAGGCCCAGGCCACTTTAATGCCGATGGTGTAGTTCATTTTGGTTTTGGGCATATAGTTGCCGATCAGGATAAACAGGATACCCATGGGTACCATGGTCCAGAGCACGGGGGAGAATTCTACCCCAAGGGACAGAGCATAGATACCGCAGCAGCTTAGATTGCACACAATGGGGATCGTCCACAGGACGATTGACTGGATTTTTTGATTCCGGTTTCTGTTTCCCTTGTCCAGAGAAGTGACCACAATGCAGAACCAGTGGACCAGCAACATGCAAAGGGGAGGGACAAACACGGCCACGGGAATGCTGGCAAAGCCGTCCGGCTGTCCATTGAAGCCCCAATGGATGGTCATGGCCTCCGGGAAGCGGTTCCACAGCAGCAGCCCGATGGGAATGGGCAGCAAGATCAGCAGCGATGTGATGATAAGCAGTTTCTTATTCTTCAGGATCATGGGAAGCCTCCTTTGTCCAGCGGTGGCGGATATTCCGGATGAGGGCAAGGGAAATCGCTGCCATAACAATGAGAATGGCGTAAATAATCGGATAGGCAATATTCTGGGGCAGAGCCAGAGAAAGCCCGGCCGTCAGATCCATAAGGGTATGGATACCAAGGCAGATCAGGGCACAGGGAAGTGCCTTCTTATGGGCAACACCATAGCAGACCACCAGACTCATGGCGGCGTGGCCGGTCATGGCAAGGAGACGTTCAAAGCCGGCCAGTGCAAACAGCAGGGGGGAGGAAGTCAGAAACTGCGTGCGGATCAGTTCCAGCTGGGTCGCATCCACACCAAGGGCAGCGGACTGGGCAACCAGAGCATCAAACCCTCCGGAATTGATGAGGAAAATATAGATCAGGTTGTTGATGTATGTCATACCGATGAGGACCATAGCCTCAATACCGCCATGTCCCAGGCCGGCAGCCAGAGAACGCGGATAGGTCAGATTTTTCTGCATGATTTTTGCCACAACGAACCGCCCGGCCAGCTCAAACAGACCGGCAGTAAATGCCAGGGAAAAGGCATAGCCGAAAAGATGTGTTTGGGCAAAGGACAGGAACCAGCTCTGGCTCTGCAAAGCAGTAAGGACAGGCAGCCGGATCAGGATCTGGGTGACAAAGAATCCTGCCGCACCCAGCAGCCAGGCGGAGACGATGCCCTGTTTCCGGTGCTTTGCAGCGAAAAGAATGAGCGCCAGGACCGGCAGGATCAGGCTTACGAACAGCGTCAGAAATGCAAAAACAACAGTCATAGTCGGTACCATAGTTTATTCTCCTTTCAGGTCTGTGATCCAGAGCATGATCTCCTCCAGAACGGAGGTGTTCAGCTCGTAGAAAATATACTTGCCTTCCCGGGTATCCTCAATGAGATCGGCTTCCTTCAGGGTGGACAGATGACGGGAAATGGCGGCGGCGGTGATGTCAAACTGGTCTGCAATCTCACCGGCGGAATGTTTCCTGCTTTTCAGCAGGTTCAATATTTCCCGCCGGGTGGGATCTGCCAGTGCTTTCATTGTTTGCTGCAAACCCATATCGATGCCTCCTTTGATTAACATTTAACTTAATTGTTAATTATATGGTACAACAGTTTCCTCTGCGTGTCAAGAAAAACATTTAACAAAAAAGTGAAATGTACAGGATCGTTTCTGATCTGAAACCCGGTGATGTGCAGATACCAGCCGCATACGCGAAAGGACCCATTTCCGGGGGCGGCGGAAAAAATCCCTGCCCGGATGATCCGGGCAGGGAAGCAGGTTATTTTGTTTCGTCCAGCACTTTTTTGTAGGGCATCAGCATGCCTTCATTCATTTTGTTTCCCATTTTGGCCTGGATTCTGGGATTAGCGATCATAGCGCCAACCAGATACATGGCAAGGCTCTGAGGCCACCTTTTCTGAGGGAAGTCATATTGTCCATGGGATTTGAAGAATTTGTGATCTGCACGCATGAAACCCCGCATCTGCCAGATCAGGTCCCGGAAGATCTTCATGCCGCCGATGCCATAGAAATTACGGGGGCCGGTATTTTTGTTTTTCAGGGCATAGTCCAGAGAGTCACACAGCCGGTCGATGGCCGTATCGGGGGACTGTTCATCGGTGGCAACTCCTGCAAGGATATTGCCGCCAACCTGCGCCCGGCCTTCGATGATGGTGCGCAGATTCTCTTCCCGGCTTAAATTGCCGGAGATCAGATAGCCCACAGGCATACCGATGGTAACGGTGCGGTGGCCGTTGCAGAATTGACGGTCGTCATACATTTTGAACCGGGACCCCATGGAATGGTCGGAAATGGTGAAAGCATAGACGATGGCGTCTGCGGTCTGGATGTCATTGCGGAGGAATTCGTCAAAATTATCCTGATAAACGCATTTTCCGCTGACGGCGCACCGGAAGCAGCCGAGACACCCGCCCTTAAAAGGATATTCCCGGATGTTTACGATCCGGGTGGCGTAAGGAAGCTTTGCACGGAAACGGTCCACCATATTGGAAAGATGGGTGTCTTCCGGCTTCAGATCAGCAACGATCACCACATTTCCGGGCTTTTCACTGCAGACCGCTTCCGGTACGGTCGCCGGTACAGGGGGAGTCTGAGGAAGGACAGGCAGGATGGGTTCAAAATAGCGGTTTTCGGCACTCCAAAGAAAATGCTTCCACCAGTTTTCTGCCTCCTGTCGGCCTGTTTCTGTGGTCAGATCGTCCATATCGGCGGAAAGTCCCCGGATGAAGTGGAGCCCCAGATCCTGCGCATTGTCCAGGATGTAGTGGTGGGCGGTGATATCATAAAAATGCTTGGAGGTGGTCAGCTGAGTTGCGATCTTTCCGGAGATGGCTGCCTTGTGCTCCTTCATCTGTTCAAGGAACCTGTGGAGCTGGCAGGGCGCGAGAAAGGTATAGACCGGGTAAGAGAACAGCAGCACATCTGCTTCCTTCATGGCCTGAAGGGCAGGAGAAAAGTCCTTCTCCAGCTGCTTGATTTTTTGCCCTGCGTGGAGAAAAGCGAATTCGGTCTCCGGGAATTTTTTCTGCAAATACAGCACAGTCTGCAAAGTGATGCTGTTTTCCCCTTTGGGACTGCCATTGATAACAAGGATCCGCATAGTTATGCCTCCTGAAAGATCAGTTCGTCATAGCCGGTCTCCGGATCCTGCTCCACGGCAATGGAAATGCCGGACAGCTCCAGGATCACCAGCTCGCAGGTGGTATTGATGATACAGCCGGGGCAGAGGTGGCCGCCGATGGTGCTCAGGTCCTCCCGGGACAGAGCGATGTGCAGATGGCAGCGCTGTTCGCTGACAGTGCCGTTCAGACTGACGACCTCGCAGTGATCCGGGATCTCACGGATGGTGATGCCGCTGGCATCCCGTACCCGCCCCCGGGAAATGCAGCCCACAGCGCTGAGAACGATGCCTGCGGCAATGTGCTTATCCTTTGCCAGAGCCCGGATGGACAGCAGCAGGTCGTCACCCCGGTGGAGCCGGACACAGTGAAAGGTTCCTGCGCCGGTTGCGGAAGAAATGGTGTGATCCATGGTTACTCCTTATAGCTGACCAGATCGGTCAGATCCTTGCGGACTTTTCTGCGGAGGGGATCTCCTTCGCTGGGATATCCAAGAGTGATCACCAGCCGGACGGGGGCATCCAGACCGCAGAGACGGCGCATTTTTTCGTCATCAAACCATCCCAGAATACAGGTTCCCAGACCCTGGGCAGCAGCCTCGGCGGTGAGATAGGCCGCAGCGATGCCAATATCCATGGAACGGTAGTCATTGTTCTTGACCTTGGCGCCCAGGGCGGCGGACTTGACATAGGGCCGTTCGGAAATGACGATGAGTACCGGGGCCTGTACGGCAAACTTGTTCATACCGCCCATACCCCGGGTAAGCCGGGCAGCCTCTGCAGCAGCTTCTCCACGGCAGACAGTGAAATGATAGGGCTGACCGTTGCAGGCGGAAGGCGCCAGCCGGGCGGCTTCCAGAACGGCGGTGAGCTTTTCCTCCTCCACAGGCCGCGTCTCATCATAGCTGCGGCAGGACTGGCGGGCAAGGGCAATTTCCATGAAGTTCATAGGCAGTACCTCCTGAGGTTGTTTCCACCAGTATAGCACAAAATACCGGTAAAAACAAGAAAAGAGCCGTCCTTTCGGACGGCCCTTTTGACTTTGGGATTAGCCAGCCATATAGAACAGGGGAGTGTTGACGCCGATGGGCAGGCCGATGCTCAGCCAGATGATCAGCAGCAAGGTCCAGCATACCAGGAAGGCGATGGAGTAGGGCAGCATGGTGGCGGTAATGGTGCCGATGCCGGCCTTCTTGTCGTACTTCTGGGCAAAGATGATGATGACGGCATAGTAGGTCATCAGGGGAGTGATGATGTTGGTGCAGGAGTCACCGACACGGTAGGCCAGCTGGCACAGTTCGGGGCTGTAGCCCAGCAGCATGAACATGGGCACGAAGACGGGAGCCATGATATTCCACTTGGCGGAAGCAGAGCCCATGAACAGGTTCATGAAGGCGGCGAACAGGACAAAGATGATGATCAGGGGGATCAGGCCGATGTTGATGGACTTCAGGAAAGAAGCACCGCCCAGGGCAATGATGGTGCCCAGCTTGGTATAGCTGAAGTAGTTGATGAACTGAGCGGAAACAAAGGCCAGTGCCAGGAAGCTGCCCATGTCAGCCATAGCCTTGGCCATGGCACCGGCAACATCCTTATCGGACTTGAACTTGCCAACGGTCTTGCCGTAAGCAACGCCGGGGATGAAGAACAGAGCGGTGATCAGGGGAATCAGGCTGCTGACCAGGGGCGTGTTGCCCAACAGCTCGCCTTCAGCATTGCGGAAGAAGGAATTGGAGGGGATGCACAGGGCGACGATGACGCCGACAAAGATCAGTGCAGCGATACCGGCATTGCGCAGACCCTTTCTCTGGATGTCGGTGACTTCCATCAGGGTGTGGTCTTCCCCATCGGCGACATCCTCATACTTGCCAAGACGGGGTTCCACGATCTTGTCAGTAATGATGGTGCCCAGAATGGTGATCAGGAAGGTGGAAACACACATGAAGATGTAGTTGCCCATGACCTGAACCTTGTAGGTGGGATCGATGATATCCACGGCGGCCTGAGTGATACCGGCCAGCAGGGGATCCAGTGTGCCGATCAGCAGGTTGGCGGAGAAGCCGCCGGAAACACCGGCGAAGGCAGCGGCCAGACCGGCGATGGGATGCCGTCCGCAGGCATGGAACATCATGGCGCCAAGGGGGATCAGGATGACGTAGCCGGAGTCGGAGGCGATATTGGACATGACGCCCAGGAACACGATCATGGGAGTCAGCAGCTTTGCAGGGGTAGCCTTGACGGCCTTCTTCAGCAGGCTGTCGATCATGCCGGACTGCTCAGCAACGCCGACACCCAGCATAGCTACCAGGACCATGCCCAGAGGCGCATAGGTGGTGAAGTTATTGACAGCGCTGGTGAAAATGTACTGAAGGCCATCCCTGGTCAGCAGGCTGACAGCAGTGACGGTGGTCTCCTTCAGTTCTCCGCCGGACACCAGATTACCGGTTGCGGAAACGCCAAGGGCGGCGCAGACGGCAGAGATGACAATGACGGCCAGTGCTAAGATGGCGAAGAGGGTAACGGGGTGGGGCAGGCTGTTGCCGACACGCTCAATGCCGTTGAGGCACCGTGTCAGCCAGTTGGTCTTGGTTGCGTTCTTTTTGGACATATAAATACTCCTTTTCGTTTTTTGCCAGGGAAAGGGACAAAGGGCGTATGGAAATTATACCAATTCTTTGTCGTCGAGTCAATGGCATAAAAGAGGATTTGCACAAAAAATAGGGGCACCTTTTTGAAAGATGCCCCTAAAAGTTATAATAAATATTACTTTTTCCAGAGTTTCTCAGGATACAGACCGCTATCGCGCATAGCGGCCAGTGCGTTCACCACAACGGGCTTGTCCTCCTTGTAGGTGACGCCGTACCACTTGTCGTGGCTGGACAGCAGGCGGACTCTGGCCTTCTTCTCGTCCAGCAGCTGGCTGACCACAGCAGGCAGGAAGTACTCTCCCTTCAGGGGGTTGGTCTTATAGGCGTTGTCCAGGAAAGCGGGGAACCGGGCCCAGGCTTCCTCCAGGTAGCTCTTGTGGAAGCCCCACATGTTCATGGAAACGATGGTGTCTTCGTCCAGTTCGGTCCAGGTGGCACCGTCATCCTCGGTGTAGCGGGGACACTTGACGCCCTTTTCGATCTTGGTGCGCTCGGTGACGTTGGCCAGATAGCCGTCCTCGGTGGCTTCGCAGACGCCGCGTGCCACGGTGCCGTTTTCGGTGACGGTGTTCTTCAGCAGATAGCCCACCATGACGTATTCGTAGCACTGGGGATTGTCGGGATTTGCCACCAGGTAATCATAGATGGTCTTGAAAGCATCCACACCGTAGTAGTCGTCGGCATTGATGATGGCGAAGGGGCCGTCGACTACCTTCCGGGCAGCCAGAGCAGCATGGGCGGTGCCCCAGGGCTTGGTGCGGCCTTCGGGAACGGTGTAGCCCTCGGGCAGATCGGTGCTGATCTGATGGACGTACTTGATGTCCATCATGGCAGCCACATCGGGACCGATGACTTCCTTGAAGGTTTCCTCCAGCTCGGGCTTGATAACAAACACGGCGGTGCGGAATCCGGCGCGGTAGGCATCAAACAGGGAATAGTGGATGATGATGTTGCCGTTGACATCCACGGGATCGATCTGCTTCAGACCGCCGTAACGGCTGCCCATACCGGCGGCCATGACCACAAGAACAGGTGCATTCATAGTATGTTTCCTCCTATAATGATTTCAACAGAATTGGGGAATCCTTGCGAATTCCCCAATTGGTAAGTAAGGTTTAGCCCTTCACGCCGCCGGCAGTCAGACCGCTGGTCAGATTCTTCTCGATAGACATGAAGAGGATGACAACGGGGACGATTGCGAAGATGGATGCGGCAAACAGGTACTGCCACTCGATGATGTTGTAGCCGTTGAAGATGTTGATACCGACGGTCAGCGGCTTGATGGTATCGGTGGAGATCAGGCACAGAGCCACGGTGTATTCATTCCATGCGTTGATGAAGATGAAGATCAGGGTGGTGACGATGCCGGGGGCTGCCACAGGCAGCAGGATCTTGAACATAGCCTGGATCCGGTTGCAGCCGTCAATGGTGGCGGCCTGCTCCATCTCGGCAGAGATGGACATGAACGTGCCGCGCAGCAGCCAGATGGTGAAGGCCTGGTTGAAGGCTGCATTGATGAAGATCAGACCCAGCAGGCTGTTGGTCAGACCCATGGTCTGCATGACCTTGTAGATACCGATCAGCAGGACCACGGGGGCGAACATCTGGGAGACGATGATGAATCCCAGGAATGCGGTCTGGCCCTTGAACTTCATACGGGCCAGGGCATAGGCAGCAGGGATGCCGCAGATCATGGCGATGGCAGTGGAGCCGCCGGCAATGATGATGGAGTTCAGCATGTACTGGGCCATGGGGGCCTTCTGCCAGATGTCAATGAAGTTGCTCCACATCCATTCCTTGGGGAAGATGGTGCCCTGGATGGAGAAGATTTCCTGACGGCTCTTCAGAGCGGTGCAGAACATGACGAAGTAAGGATACAGAATGACAATGCAGATGACGGAAACCACGAAATACAGCAGGATCCGGCTCAGCAGCTTGCCCCAGTTGATACGGGCGGAATCAAGTGTCATGATTATTCGTCTCCTTTCTTCAGGGTGGAAACCATGTAGACGCTGGCGCAGACCAGCAGGATCAGGAAGCCGATGACGGAGACCGCGGCGGCTTCACCCTGCTTGCCGTTGTAGAAGGCCAGCTTGTACAGATAGGTGACCAGTGTATCGGTGCGGTTGGCGGGGTCGCCCTTGGTGATGGTCCAGACGATGGGGAAGGAATTGAAAACGTAGATGATGTTCAGCACGGTTGCCACGGTCAGGCTGGGCTTGACCAGAGGAATGGTGATGTTGAACAGCTTCTGCCAGTAGTTGGCGCCGTCCACGATGGCTGCCTCATAGTAGGAGGAGTCGATGGACTGCAGGCCGGACAGGGCGGTGAAGCAGACGAAGGGAATGGTAACAAAAATACCACAGGCGATTTCCCATGCAAAGTAAGCTTCGGGAGTGGGGGTCCAGTTGACATTGGTGGAGATGATGCCCAGGGTCTTCAGCAGAGTATTCAGAGCGCCGTAGTCAATGTCAATGATGAACTTCCAGACGGAAGCCTGGATGACCAGAGTGGTGGCCCAGGGGAAGACCACGATGGCGCGGGCAATCTTACGGCCCTTGAATTCGTTGTTCAGCAGCAGAGCCAGGATGAAGCCCAGCACGGTGGACAGAACCACGACGAAGATGGTCCAGACGATGGTGTTCTTCAGAACCATGGCAAACTTTGCGCCGCCCAGGACCTTTTCAAAGTTGGCAAAGCCGGCGAAGCCCTTGATGAGGCCGGCCTTGGTGACCTGGCTGAAGGCCATGCGGAACACGAAGCCGATGGGGACGATGATGAAGATGCTCATCAGGATGATGCTGGGCAGAATCCACAGATAGGGCTCTGCCTTATTCAGCAGTGTATAAGGTTTTTTCACGAGGGTACCTCCCATTTTGGATTAATTCTGTAGGGCGGGGGCTTGCTCCCGCCGGAGGAGCAGGATTTTCGGTTTGACGGCGGGGGCATGCCCCCGCCCTACGGGGGGTAGAGCGGATCAAAATGGGCCGGGCCTATGCGACCCGGCCCTTCTGTTATGCCTTGACTAGATCAGATATGTGTTGGAATTTAGCCAGCGATCTCAGCCTGCAGTGCATCCAGCAGTTCCTGAGCATTGCCGCCCAGCAGGACTTCCTGCTGCACAGCGATAACGCCCTGCTTAACGTCTGCCCACTCTGCCTTGGCAGCGGGGTAGAACTTAGCGGAACCGATAACATCAATCCATGCAGCCATGCCGGGATCAGCAGCAGCGCACAGCTCGTTGCCGGTGGAGGTAGCGGGCAGGAAGTCTTCCATCAGAACCCAGTCAGCGTAGGGCTCGTCATCGTAGAAGGCGTCAACAACAGCGGTAACAGCGGCCAGTTCAGCCTCGGTGTAGCCGTTGTCGAAGCACATGATGCGGTCCATAACGCCGACGGAAGCGCCAGCCTTGTCACCGTTGGTGGGCAGGGAAGCGATACCGTAGTTGATGCCGCCGTTCTGCTCACAGTACTTGGAGATCTGGTTGGGTCCGATCATCATAGCGACCTTGCCGGCAGCGAACATATCCTGCAGGTCGTAACGGGTCTCGGTGGTGGGGTCGGTGTTGGTCAGACCGGAGTTGACCAGGTCAACGATGAAGTTGACAGCTTCCACGTTCTCAGCGGAGTTCAGAGCCCAGTTGCCGTCAGCGTCAACGAAGCCGCCGCCGTTGTTCCATGCGTAGTAAGCGAAGCAAGCCTGACCTTCGTCAGTGGTCATGTCAACGCCCCAGGGGTAGATCTCAGCGTCGTAAGCCTTGATGGCTTCGCAGGCTGCCTTCAGCTCTTCCCAAGTGGTGGGAACTTCGACACCGGCAGCTTCCAGGATGTCGGCATTGTAGTACAGAGCGCGGGCGGAAGCCAGATCGGGAACAGCCCAGACGACATCGTCCACAATGGACTCAGCCAGGAAAGAGGGGAAGAACTTGGCGTAGGTCTCTTCGGAGCACCATTCTTCAGCGGGCAGCAGCAGGCCGTCAGCCTGGTAGTCTGCGAACACGTCGATGTTCAGCAGGTCGGGAGCCTGACCGTTGGCGATACGGGTGTTGACGACAGTGTAGATGTCGTTCCAGGAAACAACGTCAACCACCAGGTTGATGTCTTCGTGAGCAGCGTTGAACTCAGTCACGAAGTTTGCCCACCAGTCGGCGGTCTCGTTGCCGTACTGGGCAGCGATCATGTTGATTTCGACCTTCTCACCGGCAGCGGCGGGAGCCTCAGCGGCGGGAGCGTCAGCCTTGGGAGCTTCGGTTTCGGCAGGGGCGCTGGAACCGCCGCAGGCGACCAGACCGAAAGCCATAACCAGAGCCATCAGCAGAGCAATGATCTTCTTCATTATGTTTTCCTCCTAAAATTTCTTGTGTGGCTTTATACTTTTGTATGTAAACTCACATCACTGATAAGTATACAAAAAATTCAAAAAAAGTCAATGAACAAACCGACAGAAAATAGTCTTTCTTGGTCTTAATTAACAAAACCAGAGGTTTATATAAAGAGAACGTTTCCAATTTGTACAAATGATACAGATAATGATTTTGCGTTTTTTTTATGAAAATACGTTGCAAGAGGGTTGGAAATATGCTATACTTAGGGAGAAAAGCCCGGACAATTTATCTTTTTGCATTTTTGAATTCCCAATTATCCAAAGACTGATATTTCCCAAAAAACCAAATGCAGCAAATTAATTTCAGGAGGAGTGCACAATCATGAGCCAGTTTTATTATCCCGAAAAAGACGCTGTTCTGAACGAAGTTCTGGCAGCGTATGATCTCCCCGCCACCCTGCTGGGTGCGGCCCGGTATGGCCAGGGCCATATCAATGATACCTTCTGCGTGGTCTGCCAGCCCCAGGAGGGCGATGCCATCCGCTACATCCTGCAGGGCCTGTCCCTTGCAGCCTTCCCGCATCCCGATGAGCTGATGGATAACTTCATCGGTATCACCTCTTATCTGCGGGAAAAGATCATCGCCAAGGGCGGCGATCCCCTGCGGGAGACGCTGAGCCTGGTAAAGACCCGGGATGGCAGGGATTACTACACCGATTCCACCGGTAAGGTCTGGCGCCTGACTCCCTTCATTGAAAATACCGACTGCTTCCAGTCCGCAACTCCCGAACTGTTTGAAGCATCTGCCCGTGCTTTCGGCCGGTTCCAGTATATGCTTCAGGGCTATCCTGCCGAGACGCTTCACGAGGCCATCGTAAACTTCCACAATACTGAGGACCGCTATGCCAAGTTTGAGGCTGCTCTGGCCGCCGACAAGCTGGGACGGGCAAAGGATATTGCTGATGAGATCCGGTTCGTCACCGACCGTAAGGCTGACTGCTCCGTTGCTCTTCAGGCACTGCGGGAGGGCAAGCTGCCTCTGCGGGTCACCCACAACGATACCAAGCTGAACAATATCCTCATCGACCGGGATACCCATGAGGGTATCTGCGTCATCGATCTGGATACCACCATGCCCGGTCTCTCCATCAATGACTTCGGCGATTCCATCCGCTTCGGCGCCAACCATTCCAAGGAGGATGAGAAGGATCTGTCCAAGGTCAACTTCGACATCGCGCTGTATGAAGCTTACACCCGGGGCTTCCTGGAGGGTGCACAGGGCAGTCTGACCGAGGGCGAGCTGGAGTATCTGCCCTGGGGCGCACGGCTGATGACTCTGGAATGTGGTATCCGCTTCCTGACCGACTACCTGGATGGCGATCACTACTTCCGCATCCACTACCCCGAGCAGAATCTGGACCGCTGCCGGACACAGTTCAAGCTGGTGAAGGATATGGAAGAGCAGTTTGAAGAAATGGCTGCCGTCATCCGCAAGTACACAAAGTAAGTATGAAATGTGGCGTGTGGAGCGTTGGTGTCCGCCCTGGGGGCAGATTTGAATCATCTCCGCAGCGGGATGCCTTAACGCAGCGCTTCACATGCCGAAGTTCCGCACTCAGATCATTGTACAATATTATAATAAGGAGAGATCGACTATGAACATCCTGGTTACTGGCGGTGCCGGCTATATCGGCTCCCATACCTGCGTCGAACTGCTGGAAAGCGGCTATACCCCTATCGTTATCGACAATCTGTGCAATTCCAATCCCAAGAGCCTGGACCGGGTTCGTGCCATCACCGGCAAGGAAGTAAAGTTCTATGAGGGCGATGTCCGTGACGAGGCTCTGCTTCGCCGGATCTTTGCGGAGAACAAGATCGAAGCCGTCATTCACTTCGCCGGCCTGAAGGCTGTGGGCGAGTCCGTTGCCCAGCCCTGGCGTTATTACGACAACAACCTGAATTCCACCCTGGTTCTGACCAAGGTCATGACGGATGTGGGCTGCAAGAAGATCATCTTCTCTTCCTCTGCCACCGTCTATTCCGGTGATAATGTGATGCCTCTGCGGGAGACCAGCAAGACCGGCAACTGCACCAATCCCTACGGCTGGACCAAGTACATGACCGAGCAGATCCTCTCCGGCATGGCTGTTGCCGACAAGGAGTGGTCCATTGTCCTGCTGCGTTACTTCAATCCCATCGGCGCCCACATTTCCGGCCAGATCGGTGAAGATCCCCGGGGTATCCCCAATAACCTGATGCCCTATATCTCCCAGACCGCCATCGGCCGCCGGGAGTATCTGAGCGTGTTCGGCAATGACTATGATACCCACGACGGCACCGGCGTCCGGGACTACATCCATGTGGTGGATCTGGCCAAGGGCCATGTGGCTGCTGTGAAGTATGCCACTGCCAACCTGGGCTGCGATGTGTTTAATCTGGGTACCGGTACCGGCTACAGCGTGCTGGATATGGTGAAGGCTTTTGAGGAAGCCAACGGTGTTCCCGTTCCCTACAGGATTGTTGACCGCCGCCCCGGCGACCTGGCCACCTGCTATGCCGATCCTGCCAAGTCTGCTGAAAAGCTGGGCTGGAAGGCTGAGAAAACTCTGGTGGATATGTGCCGGGATACCTGGCGCTGGCAGTCCCAGAACCCCATGGGCTTCGGCGAATAACTTGTTCCGGACATAAAATATCCAAGAACTGGAAATTATGAGGACTCTACCCACGGTAGAGTCCTCTACTTTTGCCATCCGAAGCAGAAATTGCCTTGACGAGATACGAAAAAACCGATAAAATGTAAAATGAAAAAGAGAGAAAACAGAAATAGAAACAGTAAAGAGAGGCAATTTATGCGTTATATCATCGTTTCCGATTCTTCCTCCAATGTTTTTTCCGTGGAGGGAGCTGAATATACCACCGTCCCCATGAAAATCATCGCCGAGAAGGAGTACATCGATACCCCTGCGCTGGATCTTTACGGCATGGTGGCCGACCTGCAGCAGTTCAAGGGTAAGTCCGGCTCCTCCTGCGCCAATGTTCAGGAATGGCTGGATGCCTTCGAGGGCTACGACGTCGTTTTCTGCGTCACCATCTCCAAGAACCTGTCCGGCTCCTACAATTCCGCCAAGCAGGCTGTGGCCACCTTCCTGGAGGAGAATCCCGGAAAGAAGGGCTATGTGTTTGATTCTCTGGCGGCTGGCCCCCAGCAGGCCATGGTGGTGGACAAGATCGCCCAGCTCATCGCCGAGGGCAATGATTTTGATACCATCGTGGAAAAGACCCTGGACTACCACAACCATACCCACATCCTGTTCCGCCTCCAGAGTCTGACCAATCTGGCCCGCAACGGCCGGATCAATCCCGCCGTTGCCAAGATCGCCGGCGTTCTGGGCATCCGGGTCATCGGTGACGTAAAGGGCGGCCAGATCACCCCTGTCCATAAACCCAGAGGCGATAAGAAGGCAATCCCCATGCTGGTGGAAATGATGAAGGAGCGGGGCTTCTATGACGGCGCTCTGCTGCGGATCGCCCACTGCTTCGGCGAGGAGCCTGCCCTGCTGCTGCGGGATGCCGTTATGGCCGAATTCCCCAACACCCGGTTCCGGATGGAGCCTACCACCGCCCTGTGCAGCTTTTACGCAGAGGAAGGCGGCCTGATGATCGGCTTCGAGGGTGGCTACAACGCAGAGAACAACAATAAGGATTTCTGATTTTTCACAAGAATCATACAAGGCCAGACTGCAAAATATGCAGTCTGGCCTTTTGCTGTGCATCAAAGACACTGGCGGAGGTATTCCACAAGATTACCGGATTCATCATAGAAGCACAGGGTTCCTAGGTTGAGAGGCAGGACGATGGCAAATGGTTTGTTGCTGTCAATATGGATTATGCGGACAGTATTGCCGTCGTCAATTTCCAGCCGTTCCACATTCTGCGTGTTCATGGAGATGAATGCCTGCTCCTGATAACCCTCGACAGTAAATTCTGCTATGAAATCCTCTACTGCTGTGATATCTCCGCCGCCGCGGAAAAAATACCCAAAGGAGATACCGGGACGATTGACATATACGGAAAAGGTATGGTCGGACTTATCCTGAGGATAGGATATGAATGCGGCCATGGTGCTGGAAACATCACCGTCAATATTCCAGTCATCCGGGATCTTCTGAGATGAACGAACGTCCTGTTCAAGACCGCCCCGGGATATGCCAATGTCATTGTTCATGTAAAGAAAACCGGCAAGGAACGCGCAGATCAAAACGATTCCCCACGCTGATTTTAGCATCTTCATTCTCATTCAATGCCCTCCTTTTACCGGGATCAGTCAGTCTTTTCATATTACCATATTGCTGTATGATTTACAAGAACGGGCACAGCAGATCATCTGCTGTGCCCGTTCCGGAATATGCGGTTTGCGGCGGATGCTATATCAGGAATTCATCAGACCATCCACGCGGAGGACAACGCCGGTGATATAGCTGGCGTCATCAGAAGCCAGGAAGGCAAAGGCATTGGCCACATCCTGGGGCTGACCCAGGCGGCGCAGGGGGATCCGCTGGATCATGGGCTCGATCATCTGCTTGGGCAGGGCCTTGACCATGTCGGTCTCGGTGATGCCGGGAGCCACGGCATTGACACGGACGCCCTTGGGGGCCAGTTCACGGGCCAGAGAGAGGGTCATGCCGTTCAGAGCAAACTTGGAGGTGGGGTAGGCAAAACCGGAGGGCTGGCCGCTGAAGCTGACCATGGAGGAGGTGTTCAGGATGACGCCGCTGCCCTGGGCAACCATATATTCGGCTGCAGCCTGGGTGGGGACAAAAACGCCCTTCACATTCAGATCCATGACCCGGTCGTAGGTTTCTTCCGTGTAGGAGGCCAGAGGGGTGCTTTCGGAAACGCCGGCATTATTCACCAGAATATCAATGCGGCCGTATTTTTCCACGATTACGGCGAAGGCAGCCTTAACGTCAGAGGAGCTGGTCAGGTCGGGGCCGATACCGGCGACTTTGGCGCCAGGCATTTCCTCCAGAACTTTGGCAACAGCCTTGTCGGCAGAGGCCTGGGAGCTTGCGGTGAGAATTACGGTGGCGCCTTCTCTCAGGAAGGTGGTGACGATGGCATAACCGATGCCCCGGCTGCCGCCGGTGACGATGGCGATCTTGTTTTCCAGTTTCATAATTGGTACTCCTTTATTGATAAATTACAATCGATATAATAGCACTGAGTTGTTGCGGTGTCAATACCCAATATTTGACCAGGCGGAAAACGGGATAATATGTGGGATATGTGAATATTTATTCATCGAAGGAAAGGCGGGAAGACTGCCTGGGGGGCAGAGGCTGTCATTTTGCACAGCCTTTGGCGGTGGCAGTTGGGAAATGCGGAAGGGGAGAGGTGATTTCTGTAAATTCATTTTTTCTTTCGACAAATTGGCTTTTGCACTGTTTCTCCATGACTATTGGGCTGTAGGGGGACGAAAATAGGAATATAACCGGTAAAAGCCGATAAAAGCCACGAAAAACCGGAATTCTTCCGGAATCTTTCCATTTCCGGTGGCTCTGGATAGTTGCCTGGACGATTGCCTTGAGAAAGCAGAGGAGGGATTCGTCAAAATAACTAAGTTCTGTATAGAAAAAACAGGAAAGCGGTGCGCTTTGTATAAACTTTATGAAAAGCCGATCCCCGGTGCGAATACAGCGTTGACAAATGTCCGCCGTAGGAGTATAATCCTTGTATTATTTCTCACCAAACAATGAATAATATACATTCGGAGGCAAGTAATTATGAATAAGGATAACATTAAGAAGGTCGTTCTGGCCTATTCCGGCGGTCTGGATACTTCCATCATTATTCCCTGGCTGAAGGAAAATTATAATAACTGCGAAGTCATTGCCGTTTCCGGCAATGTGGGTCAGGCAGATGAACTGGATGGCCTGGAAGAGAAGGCCATCAAGACCGGCGCATCCAAGCTGTATGTGCTGGATCTGACCGATGAATATGTGGACGAGTACATCATTCCCTGCCTGAAGGCCGGTGCCGTTTACGAAGAGTATCTGCTTGGCACCTCCCATGCCCGTCCCTGCATTGCCAAGGGCCTGGTGGACATCGCTCTGAAGGAAGGCGCTGACGCCATCTGCCATGGCTGCACCGGCAAGGGCAACGACCAGGTTCGTTTCGAACTGACCATCAAGCACTTTGCACCCAATATGCCCATCATCGCCCCCTGGCGGGAGTGGGATATCAAGTCCCGTGAGGAAGAGATCGAGTACGCTGAGGCGCACAACATTCCTCTGAAGATCACCCGGGAAACCAATTACTCCAAGGACAAGAACCTGTGGCACCTGAGCCACGAGGGTCTGGATCTGGAGGACACCGGCAACGAGCCCCAGTACGAGAAGCCCGGCTTCCTGGAGATGGGCATTTCCCCCATCCAGGCTCCGGATGTACCCACCTACATCACGCTGGACTTTGAAAAGGGTATCCCCGTTGCCCTGAACGATGAGAAGATGTCTGCCAAGAATATTATCCTGAAGCTCAACGAGATCGGCGGCGCCAACGGCATCGGCCTGCTGGATATCGTGGAAAACCGTCTTGTGGGTATGAAGTGCCGCGGTGTCTATGAGACTCCCGGCGGTGCTATCCTCTACAAGGCACACAGTGTTCTGGAAAGCATCTGCCTGGACAAGATGACCCTCCATGAAAAGCAGAGACTGGCCATTACCTATGCCGAGCTGGTCTACAACGGCCAGTGGTTCACCCCCCTGCGGGAAGCTCTGGCAGCCTTCGTGGACAAGACTCAGGAAAGTGTTACCGGCAAGGTTCGGCTGAAGCTCTACAAGGGCAATATGATCAATGCCGGTGTCTGGAGCGACTACTCCCTGTACTCCGAAAAGATCGCCACCTTCGGCGAATCCGATTACAACCAGGCTGATGCAGCCGGTTTCATCAACCTCTATGGTCTGCCCATCAAGGTCAAGGCCATGGTGGACGGCAAGTAAAATACACGCTTCCATCCCCGCAGTCACTGCGGGGATGGGGACTTTTGAAAGGAACGCGAATTATGGCTAAGATGTGGGCCGGACGGACTTCCGGCGTGACCGACAGCATTGCGGACGATTTTAATTCCTCCATCCGCTTCGATTGCAAGATGTACCGGCAGGATATCACCGGTTCCATGGCTCATGCTGCCATGCTGGGAGCAAAGGGCATCATCGCAAAGTGTGAAGCAGACACCCTCATCGATGGCCTGCAGGGCATTCTGAATGATCTGGAATCCGGCGCTCTGGAGTTCGATTTCACCTGTGAAGATATCCACATGTTTGTGGAGCAGGTGCTCACCCAGCGCCTGGGAGATGTGGGCAAGAAACTCCATACCGCCCGGAGCCGGAACGATCAGGTTGCCCTGGATCTGCGGATGTATCTGCGCAGCGAGATCGATGAGATCACGGCCCTTGTGAAGGATGTCATTGAAGCCATTGTGGAGCAGGCGGAAAAGAACAAGTCCGTCATCATGCCCGGCTATACCCATCTGCAGCGGGCACAGCCCATCCTCTTTTCCCACCATCTCATGGCCTATGCCATGATGCTGCTGCGGGATTTAGGCCGCCTCAGCGACTGCCGGAAGCGGATGAATGTTTCTCCCATCGGCTGCTGCGCTCTGGCTGGCACCACCTATGATACCGACCGCCGGTTCGAGGCAGCGCAGCTGGGCTTTGACGATATCGCCATGAATTCCATCGACGGCGTTTCCGACCGGGATTTCTGCCTGGAGCTTATGAGTGCCATTGCCACCCTGATGATGCACCTGTCCCGGTTCAGCGAGGAGATCATCCTCTGGGCCAGCTGGGAATTCAAGTTCATCGAACTCAGTGATGCCTATACCACCGGCTCCTCCATCATGCCTCAGAAGAAGAACCCCGATATGGCGGAACTGGTCCGGGGCAAGACCGGCCGGGTCTATGGCGACCTGATGGCGCTGCTTACCACCCTGAAGGGCTTGCCTCTGGCCTACAACAAGGACATGCAGGAGGACAAGGAAGCCGTCTTTGATGCGGTGGAAACCGTGAAGATGTGCCTGAAAGTCTTTGCCCCCATGCTTGCCACTATGACAGCCCGGCCTGACAATATGAGAAAGGCTGCCCAGGGTGGTTTCATCAATGCCACCGATCTTGCCGACTATCTGGTGAAGAAGGGCCTGCCCTTCCGCAGCGCCTACAAGATCTCCGGTCAGATTGTGGCGAAGTGCATCGCCGAAGGAAAGGTGCTGGAGACACTGTCCATTCCCGAATACAGGGAATTCTCCGATCTGTTTGAAGAGGATCTGTATCAGGAGATCGACCTGCTGACCTGTGTGGAGAAGCGGATCAGCGAGGGCGGTACCAGCGTTGCCTCTGTGGAGGCGCAGATCTCCTATGTGAAGGAGAGAATTTGATATGACCAAAGTATTTATTGACGGCAGTGCCGGTACCACCGGTCTGCGGATCTATGAGCGGCTGGGATCCAGATCGGATATTGAACTGATGATCCTGCCGGAAGAATTGCGAAAGAATATGGACGAACGCCGCCGGATGCTGAATTCGGCGGATATCGCCTTTCTGTGCCTGCCGGACAAGGCAGCCATGGAGGCGGTTTCCCTGATCGAAAATCCCGAAGTGGCGGTGATCGATACCTCTACGGCCCACAGAGTTCACCCTGACTGGGCCTATGGCTTTGCAGAGCTTTCCCAGAAACACCGACAGGCCATTCAGGAAAGCAAACGGATCGCGAATCCCG
This sequence comes from Oscillospiraceae bacterium, assembly GCA_017409205.1. Taxonomy (GTDB): domain Bacteria; phylum Bacillota; class Clostridia; order Oscillospirales; family Oscillospiraceae; genus Faecousia. Next base: position 28,234 of record JAFQTF010000055.1, read on the forward strand.
GCTGTCATGCCAGTGGCTTCATTGCTTCCGTCTACCCGCTGGTGAGCAGCGGCCTGATTCCCGGAGATGTTCCCCTGACAGCCTACTCCCTCACCGGTTACAGCGGCGGCGGCAAGAACCTGATCGCGGAATACGAGGCGGCTGACCGGGATATCCGCCATGAAAGCCACCGGATCTACGGCACCACCCTGACCCACAAGCATCTGCCGGAAATGCAGCAGATCTGCGGCCTGCACCGCAAGCCTCTGTTCTCTCCCATTCTGGGAGATTTCTATGCTGGCATGGCCACCTCCATCCTGCTGCCGGGCTTCGATGCAAAGAAAATCTGGGAATGTCTTGCTGACCACTATGCCGGACAGCAGCTGGTAAGCGTTGCCCCTCTGGGCGGCGATGAGCCCATCATCTATGCCAGCACCCTGGCCGGAAAGGATACCATGCGCATTCAGGTTGTCGGTCATACGGAACAGACCATGGTCACTGCCGTATTTGACAATCTGGGCAAGGGTGCCTCCGGCGCAGCCATTCAGAATATGAACATATTGCTGGGGGTCGATGAGACAACCGGCTTGAACGTATAAAGGAGAACGCTATGAAAATCATAGAAGGCGGCGTCTGCGCCGCGAAGGGCTTTACCGCAAACGGCATCCACTGCGGTATCCGGAAGAACCATATCAAGAAGGATCTCAGCCTGATCTTCAGCGCCGTTCCCGCCAGTGCGGCGGCAGTTTATACCACGAATCTTGTCAAGGGCGCACCCCTGACTGTTACCAAAAATCACATTGCCGACGGCATTGCCCAGGCTGTGATCTGCAACTCCGGCAACGCCAATACCTGCAACGCCAACGGCATCGAGATCGCCGAGGCCATGAGCGACCTGACGGCAAAGGCTCTGGGTATTCGGGCCTCCGACATCATCGTGGCTTCCACCGGTGTCATCGGCCAGCCCCTCTGCATCGACCCCATTGCGGCAGCCATGCCTGCACTGGTGGAGGGCTTGTCTACTGAAGGCGGCAAGGATGCGGCTGTGGGCATCATGACCACCGACACAGTCATGAAAGAGGTGGCTGTGGAATTTGAGGTGGGCGGAAAGGTCTGCCGTATCGGCGGCATCGCCAAGGGCAGCGGCATGATCCATCCCAATATGGCCACTATGCTGGTATTCATCACCACCGACTGTGCCATTTCCCCCGCCATGCTGCAAAAGGCCCTGTCCGGCGACATTGCCAATACCTTCAATATGGTCAGCGTGGACGGTGACACATCCACCAACGACATGGTCACAGTACTTGCCAACGGCATGGCGGGAAACGATCCCATTGCCGAGGAAAATGCTGATTTTGCGGTCTTTATGAAGGCTCTGAATACCGTCACAGTGGATCTGTGCCGGAAGATCGCCGGAGACGGCGAGGGCGCCACCAAGCTGCTGGAGTGCCGTGTCACCGGCGGCAAGGATATTCCCACCGCAAAGACTGTTGCCAAGAGCGTCATCTGCTCCAGTCTCCTGAAGGCCGCCATGTTTGGCGCCGATGCCAACTGGGGCAGAGTCCTGTGTGCCATCGGCTACAGCGGCGCAGATGTGGACGTCCATAAGATCGATGTTTCCTTCCGCAGCGAAGCCGGACAGATCGATGTCTGCAAATCCGGCGCCGGCATCCCCTTCTCGGAAGAGGAAGCCAAGCAGGTACTGCTCCGGAAGGAGATTGAGATCCTGGTGGCGCTGAATGATGGTGAGGCCGATGCCACTGCCTGGGGCTGCGACCTGACTTATGATTACGTGAAGATCAACGGAGATTACCGTACTTAAATTGGGAGGAATACCCATGCATAATCATTTTTCCAATATGGAACGGGCCCAGGTGCTTACCGAGGCCCTGCCCTACATCAAGCATTACAACGGCAAGATCGTTGTCATCAAGTATGGCGGCAACGCCATGATCAACGAGGAACTGAAGCAGCAGGTCATGGAGGACATCTGCCTGCTGTGGCTCATCGGCGTCAAGGTTGTCCTGATCCACGGCGGCGGCCCGGAGATCAGCCAGACCATGAAGCGCCTTGGCAAGGAGGCAGTATTTCTGGACGGCCTGCGGGTGACGGACAAGGAGACGGTGGACATCGTTCAGATGGTGCTGGCGGGCAAGGTCAACAAGACCCTTGTAAACCTGCTGCAGATCAAGGGCGGCCATGCCGTGGGCCTTTCCGGTATTGACGGCGGCATCATCGAAGCCAGAATGAAGGATGAGCGTCTGGGATTTGTGGGCGAGATCACCAAGATCCGCACCCAGCCCATTACGGATCTGCTGGAAAAGAACTACATCCCCGTCATTTCCACCGTTGCCTCCGACCGGCAGGGCAATACCTACAACATCAACGGCGATACTGCCGCAGCCTATATCGCAGGAGCGCTGCATGCCAGCCGCCTCATCATGATGACGGACATTGACGGTATCCTGCGGGATAAGGATGATCCCTCCACCCTGATCCGCCAGCTCACTGTCAGCGAGGCGAAGGGCCTTTACGAGGAGGGGATTATCTCCGGCGGTATGATCCCCAAAGTGGACTGCTGCATTGAGGCCATTGAAAAGGGCGTGAAGACCGTTGTTATCAATGACGGACGGGTGCCCCACTCCATTCTGATGGAACTGCTGACCGATGAAGGCGCAGGAACCATGGTAACAGGTGATTGATATGAGCATTATGGAACTGGATACCACTTATGTGGCCGGAACCTATAAGCGGTTTCCCGTGGAAATCGTTTCCGGCAAAGGCTCCAGAGTGGTGGATGCAAACGGAAAAGAATATATCGACATGGGCTCCGGCATCGGCGTCACCGCTTTCGGCATTGCCGATGATGCCTGGCAGGCTGCCGTTACCGAACAGATCGGCAAGGTGCAGCACATGTCCAATCTCTACTACACCGAGCCCTGCGCACGTCTGGCGAAGCTGCTGTGTGAAAAAACCGGCATGAAGAAGGTGTTCTTCGCCAATTCCGGCGCCGAGGCCAATGAGGGCGCCATCAAAGTGGCAAGAAAGTACGCCGCTGAGAAGCATGGTCCCGACCACTATACCATCATTACCCTGCATAACAGTTTCCACGGCCGTACCCTGACCACTCTGGCAGCCACAGGACAGGACCATTTCCACAAGCTGTTCCAGCCCCTGACTCCCGGCTTTGTCTCCACTCCGGCGAATGACTTTGAGGCCCTGAAGACACTGGCTCTGGAGACGAAGGCTGCGGGTATTCTGATCGAGTGCATCCAGGGCGAGGGTGGTGTGCTGCCCCTGACCACGGATTTTGTAAAGGCTGTGGCGGAATTTGCTGCGCAGCAGGATATCGTGCTGATGGTGGACGAAGTCCAGACCGGCAACGGCCGCACCGGCATGTTGTATGCCTACCAGCATTTCGGCATCCGGCCCGATGTGGTCAGTACCGCCAAGGGTCTGGGCGGCGGATTGCCCATCGGTGCGGTGCTCATGGGAGAAAAGGTGCAGAGCGTTCTGGGATATGGCGACCACGGCTCCACCTACGGCGGCAATCCTGTTTGCTGCGCTGGCGCCCTGAGCGTCATTGAACGGCTGGATGACGCATTTTTGAGCCGGGTCAGACGGCTAAGCGGATATGTGTTTGCTTCCCTGCACGGTGCGCCGGGCATTGAAAGCGTAACGGGTCTGGGACTCATGGTGGGCATCAAGACCAGGGCTCCTGCTGCTGATATCGTAAAAGAATGTATCAGCCGGGGCGTTCTGTGCCTGACCGCCAAGGATAAGGTGCGGCTGCTGCCTGCCCTGAATATCCCCATGGAGGATCTGACCTACGCCATTGATACCATCAAGGCGGTTTCTGCCGAACTGGCAGAGAGATAATATCATCGCGTGAAAATGCAGGGCGGGGTCATGACCCCGCCGCTGTACAAATTGGATTGCATAGTATCGGTTTTCACAGTCCCTGCGCCTGTGCTGTATCCTTTGAAGCGGCAGCTACCGCAGCTGATCGGCGAAGTCGGACTTACGTTCAAACAAGGAGGTCACTTATGAACCTGCAAGGAAGAAGTTTCTTAAAGTTGCTGGACTTTACCCCGGAGGAGATCGGCTATCTTCTGGATCTGGCGGCGGATTTCAAGGCCAAAAAGAAGGCACGTATCCCCCACAAGCTCCACGAGGGCAAGAATATTGCCATCCTCTTCGCCAAGGATTCCACCCGGACCCGCTGCGCCTTTGAGGTGGCAGGCGCGGACCTGGGTATGAGCGTCACCTATCTGGGCCCCAGCGGCTCCCAGATGGGCAAGAAGGAATCCATTGCCGATACCGCCCGGGTGCTGGGCAGAATGTATGACGGCATCGAGTACCGGGGCTTCGGTCAGGAACTGGTGGAGGAACTGGCAAAATACGCCGGTGTTCCCGTCTGGAACGGCCTGACCAACGAGTTCCATCCCACCCAGATCCTGGCGGATTTCCTCACTATCCGGGAATATTTCGGCAGTCTTCAGGGGAAAAAGCTTGTCTATATGGGTGATGCCCGGTACAATATGGGTGATTCCCTTATGGTGGGCTGCGCCAAGATGGGCATGCACTTCGTGGCCTGTGCACCCAGAGAGTACTACCCCTCCCAGGAACTCATCGCCCAGTGCCAGCAGATCGCCCGGCAGACTGGTGCCATTTTGGAATTCTCTGCCGATCCCATGGCAGCCACCAAGGGGGCTCATGTGATCTATACTGATGTGTGGGTTTCCATGGGTGAGGCCGACAGTGTCTGGGCCGGCCGCATCCAGGATCTGACTCCCTACCGGGTGACCCGGGAGCTGATGGAAAATGCCGGGCCTCAGTGTAAATTCATGCACTGCCTGCCTGCCTTCCACGATCTGAACACCACCATCGGCAGGGAGATCCACGAAAAATTCGGCATCGACTGCATGGAAGTCACTGATGAGGTCTTTGAAAGCGAGGCATCCATCGTCTTTGATGAGGCAGAGAACCGGATGCACACCATCAAGGCTGTCATGGCAGCGACTCTGTAAACGGAATCAGCCGCACCCGATCCGGGTGCGGCTGTTTTATGTCAGAGGAAAAAGCATGGCTTCCGCCCGGCCACTCAGAGAAACGAAAACAGATGCGCTGCGAAAGCATCGCATCTGTATTATTTCGGATCAATTTGCTGTGCCCACAATGCCGAAGGCGCCGGGGCCTCCGTGGCAGGTGATAACGCAGCCGGTGGGAACCCAGGTGAAATTGTGGTAGCCGAGCCCATGCAGAGTTTCCTCCACGGCGTGGGCCAGAGTATCTTCAAAGTAAGGTGCCCGGATCAGCCAGATGTGCTCAAAACCAAGATTCTCTTTGCTTGTGAATTCCCGGATGACTGTGGGAAGCACCTTTTCCATGGCGCCCCGGTATTTCTTTCCGGCGATCAGTTTGCCATCGATGATCTCAATGAGGGGATGCAGATGAAGCAGATTACCCACAAGAGCCACGGCGTTGCTGACCCGTCCTCCGGCCCGGAGATAGTCCAGATTCCGGGGGAGGAAACACATCCGCGTCGCTGCAGAAATGGCTCCGGCAGCGGCAGCAGCGGCCTCCAGCGTGGCGTCAGGATGGTCGGCCAGCCACTGTGCCATGGCAGCTACAACGGAGCACTGCCCCACGGAAACATGTCTGGTGTCCACGCTCCTGACATAGTCCCGGCCTTCGGCGGCCAGCAGAGCGCTGTGGTAAGAGCAGGTGGTGACAGCGGAGTATGCCAGATGCAGGAATTGCTTGTCCGGATATTTCTCATGGAGGGCATCAAAGACTTTCTCAAAATCATAAGGGGTGCAGCCGCTGGTGGTGGGCACCTTGCCGGTGCGGTCATAGTAACCACAGACCTCTTCAGGAGGGAATGTGCCGTCATCCCTGGTCTCACTGCCCATGTTCACGTGCATGGGCACCAGCGCCACCCCAAGCTTACGGGCCAGGGCAGGGGGGATGTCGGAACCGGTTTCGGCAACGAGAATGATATTGTGGTCCATACAATGGAGATTCCTTTCGACAAGATAACAGAAATTTTTACATCGGTTTCTGAAAAACTGATGAGATTATACTATAGCACATTCTTTTTGTCAATGGTTTGTTGTTCCTGCCGGGGATGCCATGCGGGGGATACGGAACAATACGGGGCCGGCGTTCATCAGTCACCAAAGTACAAAGAAGACACACCCAATGGGGATGCACTGCCCGGAAGGCAGGAAGGAGGGATTCATTCCATTATGGAGTTGCCACTGTCAAAACCAGCGGCAGGCAGCTGTTTGCCGGACATTTACGAAACCCTGCATTTCGAATCCGCCTTCCCAATACCCATTACGCAGAAAAGAGACACACCGAAAGGTGTGTCTCTTTTCTGGTGGGGGAGGACGGATTCGAACCATCGAAGCGAAACGCAGCAGATTTACAGTCTGTCCCCTTTGGCCACTCGGGAACTCCCCCATATTCAATTCTGTTGAGCTTTAGAGGTCTGCTTGGAGCCGATAGACGGACTTGAACCCCCAACCTACTGATTACAAATCAGTTGCTCTGCCAATTGAGCTATACCGGCGGCTCAAACAGAACACGCTTATTATAACACGCAAACCCAAAATGTCAAGCATAATTTTGCTTTTTTCTAAAAAATTTTCAGCGGCCTTTTCTTATTCCGAAAAGGCCGCTTTTTCTCTTGTTACCTTATTTTATCGAACTTTTCGGCCATGGTAGGATTCGGTCCAAGCCACATAGTCCCAGAGATCACGGAAAAAACTTCAGTTCACTGGGCTGCTGCTCCCAGTGCGAAATGGCTTTGTTTACCTGTGACAGCATTTTTTCCCTATCCATGGGGAAGGTGCCTCGAAAACGCATCTCAATCACATCATGGAAGGCATCATATACCATTCCCTCCACATTGATCAACTCCATGAACCGACGCTCTTCCCGGAGGTTTTCCTGTTCATCAGCCGGAACATAGCGGCCTGCCACGATATCCCGGTACAAAGGCGCTCTCTTGTGATGGAATACACTGAAATTGATAACCTTGTGGGGCTTCGTCCGGTTGAAGAACCCGGCTGTGGCTTCGGCATTTTCCAGTCCCCTGCCCTTTCCGGCAATACCGGTCATCATGTGGGCATTATAGATCATACCCACTTTCTGAATTCGGGCAATCTGGGTATATGCCTGCTCCAGATTGTGATCTTTCTTCATAAAGGCCAGCACATCGTCAAGACCGGACTCAATGCCAAGATAAAGGTTCCGCACACCGGCATCATACAACGTCTGCAGTTCTTCATCAGACTTTTCGCTGATATTGGTGACGGTGGCATCCATGTTGATGGCTTCACAACCGGGGAAATAATGGTGGACTTTTTCAAGAATCCACAGGAGATGATCCGTGGCAAGGCCAAAAGCATTTCCATCTCCCAGAAAGATGGTCTTGGGATTGCCGCCGGCATTGTGGACCCGAATCATTTCTGCTTCGATCTGTTCTTTCGGAAGCTCCCGGTAACGCAGATGCTTGAACAGACCGCAGAAGGTACAGGCATTATAGGAACAACCCACAGCCACAGGAAGCATATAGGATGCCCGCTCCATGGGCGGACGACAGATCTGACCTTCGTACTGCATATTATCCCCTCCGATTTCATTTTCTTTTATTATATCATGGCGCCCGAGGGATGCAAGTGGTATCTTTCGTGTTTTTTACAAAAACAATTGCCTTTCTCTGACGAACATTTTCTCATTTCTGCTATTGACCTTCCGGGGGCTTAGTGCTAAAATAAACCAATCCAATCTGATTATCGAGGTGCTTACACTATGGAGAAAAAGAATATCGACTGGGGTAATCTGAGCTTTGGCTATGTCCAGACAGACTACCGCTATGTTTCCAATTTTAAGGACGGCGCATGGGATGCAGGCGGACTGACCACCGATGCCAACATCACCATGAACGAATGTGCAGGCGTTCTGCAGTATGCCCAGACCTGCTTCGAGGGCATGAAGGCCTACACCACCGAGGACGGCAGGATCGTCTGCTTCCGGCCTGACCTGAATGCTGCCCGCATGGCGGATTCCTGCCGCCGGCTGAAGATGCCTGTGTTCCCCGAGGAAAAGTTCCTGGAGGCCATCGTGGAGACTGTCCGGGCCAATGCTGCCTGGGTACCCCCCTTCGGCAGCGGCGCATCCCTGTATCTGCGGCCTTACATGTTCGGCAGCAACCCTGTCATCGGCGTCAAACCTGCCACTGAATACCAGTTCCGCGTTTTCGCCACTCCCGTGGGCCCCTACTTCAAGGGCGGCATCCGTCCTCTGACTGTTCGTATTTCTGATTTCGACCGTGCCGCTCCCAGAGGTACCGGCCATGTCAAGGCCGGCCTGAATTACGCCATGAGCCTCTACGCCATCGTGGACGCTCACGAGCAGGGCTATGATGAGAACATCTATCTGGACTCCGCTACCCGCACCTGCATTGAGGAGACCGGCGGCGCCAACGTGATCTTCATCAAGGGCAACACTTTGGTCACTCCCAAGTCCGACACCATTCTGCCCTCCATAACCCGCCGGAGCCTGCTCTATGTAGCAAAGGAATATCTGGGCATGGAAGTCCAGGAGCGGGAAGTGAAGCTGACGGAGATCGGCGAATTCGAGGAATGTGGCCTCTGCGGTACCGCAGCCGTTATTTCCCCCGTGGGCAAGATCGTGGATCACGGCACCGAATACACCTATGCCGGCTTTGGCCCTGGAATCCAGAAGCTCTACGACACCCTCACCGGTATCCAGATGGGCCGCATTGAAGCCCCCGAAGGCTGGATTACCGTCATCGAATAATTCCCCAACAAGGGACGTACCCTAAAACATAGACAACAGGCGCAGCGGATCCGCTGCGCCTGTTGCTGTGTATCTGCCAATAATGATCCGGAAGCCAGGTAGGATGACAGCCATCTTTCTTCTGATACTACTTGCACGGGATCCATTCCTCTGATACAATCAGAGAAAAGGAGGCATGGATATGGCAAACATGGAAACAGCATATTTTGCAGGGGGCTGCTTCTGGTGCATTACCCCCACCTTCCGGGAACTGCCTGGCGTACAGAATGTGGTCAGCGGATATTCCGGCGGCGAGGAGGCAGACCCCAGCTATGAGGATGTGAAGTATCAGCGCACTGGCCACCGGGAAACCATCCGCATTGACTATGATCCGACTCGGGCGGATTTCGACCGGTTGATGGATATTTTCCTGGCAAGCGTGGATCCCTATGATCCGGACGGCCAGTTTATCGACCGGGGATTCTCCTATACCCTGGCCATCTATTATCTCTCTGAGGCCCAGAGAGCTGCTGCAGAGGAGAAGATCCGGAAACTGGAACGTGATGCCGGGAAACCGGTATACATCCGTGTGGAGCCGTTCAGGAGCTTCTGGCGGGCGGAAGAGTACCATCAGGACTATTACCGCAAAAACCCGGAGGCCTTCCGGCAGGAGCTTATCGATTCCGGAAGAATGAAGGTAGAAAACTGACCGCCTGTTCAACAAAGAAAAACTGCCCGGCTGGATTCCCAGCCGGGCAAATTGTTTGTTTACAGTTCGATGTCCATCTTGCTGATGACGGAGGCGCAGCGGGGGCAGAGACCCTCGGCGTTTGCCTGCTCGCTGTGCATCCAGCAGCGGGGGCACTTGGCGCCCTTGGCTTCGGAAACACCAATGGTCAGACCGGGGAAGTTGGCACCCTGAGCGACCTCAGCGCCATCCTCGGCAGCGGCCCAGTCCACAGCGGAAACGATGCAGATTTCAGCCAGGTTCAGACCTTCGCAGGCAGCCTTCAGGGCTTCATCAGCGGTTTCCAGAGTGACACGGGCTTCCAGAGCCTTACCGATGCGGCCGTCCTTACGGGCCTTCTCCAGAACGCCGTTGACATCCTGACGCAGCTTCATGACGGTAGCCCACTTTTCCATGGCGGCAGCATCCAGAGCGTACTCGGCAAAGCTTTCAGGCATCTGGTTCAGCAGCACATTCCGGGCATCATCGCCCTCGCGGTGAGGCATTTCCTGCCAGATCTCATCGCAGGTGAAGGCCAGGATGGGAGCGAAGACCTTTGCCATGGCATCCAGGATCAGGAACAGGGCAGTCTGGGCAGAGCGGCGGCGCAGGCCATTGGCCTCTTCGCAGTAAAGACGGTCCTTCAGGATATCCAGATAGAAGCTGGACAGTTCCACCACGCAGAAATCGTTGATGGCGTGGGTGATGTTGTGGAATTCGTAGCCATTGTAAGCCTTGCGGCACAGCTTCACCAGTGCATCCAGCTTGGTCAGCACCCAGCGGTCCAGTTCTTCCATTTCGCCAGCAGGAACCAGATTGTTGGGATCGAAGCCATTGAGGTTGCCTAGGCAGTAGCGGGCGGTATTACGGAACTTCAGATAGTTCTGGGCGATCTGCTTGAAGATCTCCTTGGAGCAGCGGACGTCCACGTGATAGTCAGAGGAGGCGGCCCACAGGCGGACGATGTCAGCGCCGAAGTCCTTGATCAGGTCAGCGGGATCAACACCGTTGCCCAGAGACTTGTGCATGGCGCGGCCCTGACCGTCAACTACCCAGCCATGGGTGATGACCTGCTTGAAGGGAGCACCCTGGTCCAGAGCACCAACGGAAGTCAGCAGGGAGGACTGGAACCAGCCGCGGTACTGGTCGGCACCTTCCAGATAGACGTCAGCAGGCCACAGCTCGGGGGTATCCTTCATCAGGGAAGCAAAATGGGTGGAGCCGGAGTCGAACCAGCAGTCCAGAGTATCAGTTTCCTTATCGAAGTCCTTACCGCCGCAGTGGGGGCAGGTGAAGCCTTCGGGAACCAGATCCATGGCTTCATTTTCGAACCAGGCATTGGAACCCTTCTCGTCAAACAGGGCAGAGATCTTGGCAATGGATTCGGGGGTGGAGACAGGCTTGCCGCAATCCTTACAGTAGAACACGGGGATGGGCAGACCCCAACGACGCTGACGGCTGATGCACCAGTCGGCGCGCTCCCGGATCATGCTGACCATGCGGTCCTCGCCCCAGGCGGGGAACCACTGGACGTTTTCGATGGCCTGGATGGCCTGATCCTTGAAGGATTCCACAGAGCAGAACCACTGGGGAGTTGCACGGAAGATAACGGGCTTCTTGCAGCGGTCGTGGTGGGGATAGGAGTGGATGATGTTCTCGGAAGCGAACAGCATGCCCAGTTCCTTCATGTCCTCCAGAATGATGGGGTTGGACTTTTCGGTGGGCAGACCGGCATACTTGCCGGCGTAATCGGTGTGACGGCCGTAGTCGTCCACGGGAACCACAAGCTCCATGCCGTAGCGCATGCAGGTCTGGTAGTCATCGGCACCAAAGCCGGGAGCGGTGTGGACACAGCCGGTACCGGAATCCATGGTGACGTACTCAGCCCAGACCAGACGGGAGGTCTTGTCCAGGAAAGGATGCTGTGCCAGCATATTTTCGAAGAAGGCGCCGGGATAGGAGGCCAGAACCTCGTAGTTCTCAAAACCACCCATCTTCATGGTCTTTTCCATCAGAGCCTCAGCCATGATGTAGGTCTCGCCGTTGTCGGCCTTTACCAGAACGTAGGAGTCTCTGGGATGCAGGCAGATGGCCATATTGCCGGGCAGAGTCCAGATGGTGGTGGTCCAGATGACGAAGAAGGTGCGGCTCAGATCAAAACCGGCCAGCTTACCCAGATCGTCCTTCATGGGGAACTTGACGTAGACAGAGGTACAGGGATCATCCTTGTACTCAATGTCGGCTTCAGCCACAGCAGTGGCACAGAAGGGACACCAGGTAACGGGCTTCAGACCCTTGTAGATGTAGCCCTTGTCGAACATCCGACCAAAGACCTTCACTTCCTGCGCTTCGAAGTGCTTATCCATGGTGCGGTAGGGCTTTTCCCAGTCGCCCACAACGCCCAGACGCTTGAAGCCTTCCCGCTGCTTGTTGATGAAGTCCTGTGCAAAGGCTTCGCAGGCGGTACGGAATTCGGGAACGGTCATGTCCTTGTTCAGCTTCTTCTTGGAGGTTTCGATGGCGCGCTCAATGGGCAGGCCATGGTTGTCCCAGCCGGGGACATAGGGGGTGTAGTGGCCCATCATGGCCTGGCTGCGAACGATGAAATCCTTCAGTGCCTTGTTCAGGGCGTGGCCCATGTGGATGTAGCCGTTGGAGAAGGGAGGGCCGTCATGCAGCACGAAGGGGGGCAGATCCTTGTTCTTTTCCAGCATAGCGCTGTACAGATCCATTTCCTCCCATTTTTTCAGCATGCCGGGTTCCCGGGCAGGCAGACCAGCCTTCATGGGGAACTTGGTCTGGGGTGTGATGATGGTGTTTTTGTATTCCATTGGAATCCTTACCTCCATTTGAATAATCAAAATGTATGATTGTATGGCGGAGTCATGCCACCGCCGATCAGGTGGGTTGATTGCGTGGTATCGAGGGGAATGCAGCGATGCGGTTATCCGGGGGTATTGGCGGGATCGAGCCTTCGCACGACAGAAAAAGAAACACCTTTGCCTCTGATAAGAGACAAAGGTGTCAAGTTCCTCTGCGGTACCACTCTTGTTCTGCCCTGAAGGCAGCACTCAAACGCGCTATATCGGATCGCACCCGGCGCAGCCTACATATCGGTGCGCTGCTCAGAGGTGATATTTCCGAAGTCCTGCCTGCTGCCTTGCACCATCCGGCAGCTCTCTGTAAGCGGTATCAGGGGAAACGTGTCCTCGTCCTGGCATTGTTATTTACTTCTTGCCCAGGTCAAAGTTCCGGCCGAACTGCAGGTTCATGGTGGAGAACTTGCTGGTGGTGGTGTCGTTGACAGGGTGCTTGGGCTCTGCCTTGGGAGCAGTATCGGTGGTGGTGCCTACCAGATTCTCCAGATTCTTGGAGATCTCGCTGGCGACATCATCGCTGTTGTAGTCAAAGGCGGCCTTGGGGGCCTCAGCCTTGACAGGAGCATTGGCATTCTTGATGCGGTCCAGAGCCTGGATGCAGGAACGCAGCTGCTCCTGCAGCTCATTGATCTTGGCGGATGCAGTCCGGCGGGCTTCTTCCACACGCTCGTTCTCAGCGGCAAGGGCCACATCGGACTTTTTGGCGTTTTCGGAAGCGGTGGCGCTGGCGTTGCTCAGCATCTGTGCACACTTGGCTTCGGCTTCGCGAACCATCTTGTCACAGGTCTTCTGGGCGTTGACAACAGCATCCTTCATGGCAGCTTCGTTCTTGCGGTACTCTTCCAGCTTGCCAACCAGAACGCGCATCTTGCTCTTGAGCAGGGCGTTTTCCTTATACAGGGTGACGTAATCCTCAGTCAGGGGCTCCAGAAACTCATCGACCTGCTGCATATCGTAGCCGCCGAAATTGCGCTTGTTGAAAGAAATCTGATCGATCTGCTGCGGTGTAAACATAACGGTTTCCCTCTTTCGTATATTTATTTGGAATATGGCTTAGATGTAGCTCTCAACCTCAGCCTGCAGGGTCTCCAGGTCGCCCACAATGTCCATATTATGGGGGCAGAACAGGTAAGCAGACTGGGCGATCTTCTTCACATCGCCATCCAGTGCGTAAACACAGCCGGACAGGAAGTCCACCACACGGCGGGCCATAGCCTTGTCCACATTCTCCATGTTGACGATGACGGCCTTGCGGTTGCGCAGATCGTCAGCGGCCTTGGAGGTGTCATTGAAGCTGCCGGGACGGAACAGCACCACTTCCTGCTTGTTGCCCACGGTTCTGTTCACCACGGAGCCGGAGAAGCCGGCGGCGGGGGCAGCAGCAACGGGAGCGGCGGGAACGGGGCTGAAGCCAAAGCTGTCCTCTTCCTCTTCTTCGTCCATCATGGGCATGGAAGAAGGAGCGGGAGCGGGGGCAGCGCGGCGCTTTTCGCGGCGGGGCTCAGCGGGCTCATCATAATCATCGAGGTAATCATCCTCGTCGTAATCATCGTAGTCATCTTCGGCATAGGGCTGGGCAAATTTCTTTACATTATCCCAAAAACTCATTTCTATATATCCTCCTAATATGTTCACATCAACCTTGATGAATCCTGGCATAGTCTCTGGCACCAAAGATGGCAGTGCCGACGCGGATCATGGTACTGCCGGAAGCGATTGCGTCCCGGTAGTCTCCGCTCATGCCCATGGATAAACAGTCCACCATGACATTATCGCCGATTTTGTTCTTTATGTCAACAGATAAATGGAACATTTTTTGAAAAAAATTCAGATTTTCTCCCTCTTTTTCGGAAATTGGGGGGATTGCCATGAGTCCTTTCATACAAACGTTTGGATATTCACCCAGTTTTTCCACGATGCCGGGAATGTCTTCGGCCTGGAAACCGGATTTGCTGGCCTCCTGGCCGATGTTGACCTCCAGCAGAATATTCTGAACGATGCCCTGTTTGGCGGCCTCCTTGTCGATGGCCTTCAGCAGCCGTTCAGAATCCACGCTCTGGATCAGGTCCACCTTTCCCACCACCTGCCTGACCTTGTTGGTCTGCAGGTGACCGATGAAGTGGACAGGCGCACCTTCATAGGCATTTTCCGCCAGCTTGGCAGTCAGCTCCTGGACCCGGTTTTCACCGCAGCAGTCAACTCCTGCGGCGATGGCCTGCCGGACGGCATCGGCATCATTCATTTTGGTGGCAGCGCAGAGAAGGATCTCTTTGGGATCCCGGCCTGCGGCAATGGCGGCCTCGTTCATCTGAGCCCGGATCCGGGCAACATTTTCAGCAATGGACATGGTAAAGTCCTTCTTTCTGTAAAAATCAATTTTGTTGTAGTTGACAGTTGAAAGTGGACAGTAAACAGTGATGGTGTCAGCTTCGCTGACGGATTCGATCCTTAGCAAAGGCGATACCATAACGTTCAACTTTCAATTTTCAACTATCAACTGCAAAAAGGCGACGGGTCAGCTCCCGTCGCCTTTTTGGGTTACACAGTTGTGGCTGCGGCTTTCAGGGGCTTCATGGGGGCAAGGGTGGAGATGGCATGCTTGTAGATCATCTGCTGCTTGCCGTCAGACACCAGTACCACCACAAAGCTGTCATAGCCTGTGATGATCCCCCGGAGCTGGAAGCCGTTCATCAGGAATAGTGTCAGGGGGGTCTTTTCCCGGCGGCACTCCTTTAAGATGGCTTCCTGTAAATTGATCGCATCGGACATATGTATCGTACCTTCTTTCTTGTATTCCGGCACCCTGAAATCTCCCCGCAGGAGGCCGGTTGATACATACATCCTAGCATTTTTCAGTTGTCGAAATCCGTTACAACCTGTCGCGCACGGTTTATTATTTCCCCGGCGCTTTCTCCGGTCTGACGGGTGAGCCAGTGGATCTGTTTGTTCCGGCGGAACCAGGTCAGCTGGCGTTTGGCATAGTGCCGGGAGGCCTTGCGCACCTCGTCGGCAGCTTCTTCGATGGTACACTGTCCCTTCAGGGCGGCAACGAATTCCTTGTAGCCGATGGCCTGCAGAGCGGTGCATTTTTCGGGAATACCGCTTTTCAGCAGATCCCTGATTTCTTCCACAAGGCCCTGATGCAGCATGATTCCCACCCGCAGGTCGATGCGGCGGTACAGCTCCGCCCGGTCGGAAAAGTCCAGTCCCAGCCACAGCGGGCTGTACCGGGGCGGGATGGCCTGGGTTCGGAGATTGTGGGCGGTGATGGTCTCACCGGTCTCATAATAGACTTCCAGGGCACGGATCACCCGGCGCTGATCTTTCAGCCGGGCGGCGGAATCCGGATCTACAGAGCGAAGCTCCTCCAGCATGGCTTCAAAGCCCACATTGGCTGCTTTTTCTTCCAGCTGCTGCCGGATGCCGGTGGCAGGGAAGGCGGCAAAGTCACCGCCCCTGATGAGATTATCCATGTATAGACCGGTACCGCCGGCGATGATGGCGGTCTTTCCCCGGGCCACGATGTCATCCACAATGGGGGCTGCCATATCGCAATATTTGCTGACGGAGAAATCCTCCCAGGGTTCAGCCACGTCAATCATGTGGTGGACAATGCCGTCCATTTCTTCAATGGTGGGCTTGGCGGTGCCGATGTTCATGCGCTTATACACATACATGGAATCGCAGGAGACCACTTCTCCGTTGTATTCTTTTGCCAGTTCCACAGCCAGAGCGGTCTTACCGGAGGCGGTGGGCCCGGCGATGCAGATGATGTTATTCATGGACGTTTGCCTCCTGTTTTTCGTAAATTCGGACAAGACGGGGGCGGTTGTAGCGCTGGGCCATTACGAATATGCTGTCGAAAAGTGCTGCCAGCAAAGAAGTGACCAGAAAGACAGGGAAGGCACTGAAAATCGGAACTGTCAGCAGGGGAAGAAAGCTGAGCACCATGATGACCTCGTGGACGATTTCCGCACCGCACATATTTTCAATAATGCGGTGCAGGGAATTGTATTCCAGAGAAAACTGGCCGGGAGCATAGGTGGGAAGATGCTTTTTCCAGTTTCTGATATTCAGCCTTTTGTAAAAAGCCGATTCCCACGACCGGGGCTGAAACCAGGGGTGATAAAAGTCAATATGATAATTGGTGGCCTTGGGGATAATATATCCTACAGCCAACCGCATGGAAAAATGGTAGGCTGTAGTGCCAAAAGAAATGGCACAACTGAGCAGCCAGTCCAGGCGGAGCCAACAGTAGACTGCAGTCAAAACTGCTGTAGTCGCTGCAGTGATCAAAGCCGCAGTTTTCAGGACAAAAGGAAATCTGTTGTTCTTCATGGACATGGTTACTCCTTATCCATTGTTCATCCATGGGGAATTATTTTAATTCTGCTCCGCAGTCCGGGCAGTAATTGGGAACACCCCGGACATTGATCTTTCCGCCGCAGTGGGGGCATTTATAATACTTGTTACGGTACAGAACAGCGGAAACCATGATGCCGAAGCCCAGGAACATCAGAATTCCGGTCCAGAGTGCACTCATACTGAACAATGCCGGAATTAGCATGACAATAAATCCAATAAAAACCAGATTCTCGATGACTCTGAAATGATCATGCAGGGTTTTCTCTTCTTTTTTCATGGGAATACTCCTTTCTGATTAGGGCGTTTCCTCCAGTTCCTTTCCGCAGTCCGGGCAGCATTTGGGAAGAAAACGGCATCCGGCCATATTGCTGCCGCAGTGGGGACACCGGATGGCGGTGAGGCGGTAAACCACGGAGCCAAAGAAGGGTACAAGACCCATCCAGACAAGAAAGTGAGGCTCCAGGGGCTTACTGAGCCAGCAGCCCAGGACAATGACAGCGGCACCGCCCAGGAACAAGGCGGAGTGAATCTTCGATTTCTGACGAATGGTCAGTTCTTTTTTCATGCCAGGTACCTCCGAACTGTGTTTGTAGGGGCGGATATCATCCGCCCGTGCTATATAGCAAAATACAGATTCGGGCGATTGGTAATCACCCCTACAATGATGTCTAAGTGCGCTTGAATTGTTTTTCCAGCTGTTTTTTACTTAATGTGACACAAATGGGCCGTCCGTGGGGGCAGTATTTCAGGTCCTCACGGGACATGACCTGCTTTGCCACAGCCAGAAGCTCTGCTTCATCGTTTTTCCAGCCGGCTTTGATGGCGGCCTTGCAGGCCACGGTGTGCAGCAGCTCATCCCGGACGGTATCCTTGCTTTCCCGGCGGCCGGACAGCAGATCGGCGGCAAGGGCTTCAATGGACTCAGCGGCATGATCAGGACTCAAATCCATGGGGATCTGCCGCAGCAGCACGGTATTTTCGCCGAATTCATCGATCTCAAAACCCAGCTCCTCCAGCAGCGTCTTATTGGAAAGCAGTTCTGCGCAGGCCGAGGGAGACAGACGGACGGGAAC
Organism: Oscillospiraceae bacterium; assembly: GCA_017409205.1. Taxonomy (GTDB): domain Bacteria; phylum Bacillota; class Clostridia; order Oscillospirales; family Oscillospiraceae; genus Faecousia. Next base: position 46,071 of record JAFQTF010000055.1, read on the forward strand.
CGGTGTCAGCAGCGTCTGGGCGGAAATGGCCTCCTGATTGGCTTTCAGCTTTTCAAAGAGGATCCGCTCATGGGCGGCATGTTTATCAATGAGGAAGGCTTCATCCCCCTGTTCTACAATAATATAACTGTTGTAGAGTTCACCAACCATGCGCCAGGGAATTTCTTTTGGCATGACCAGTTCTTCCTGCACCATTTCCGGCTCCGGAATGGGCTCCGGCTTGGCTGAAGGTTTGGAAATCGGTTTCGGCTCCGGCCTGGGAGGAATGGGAATGGCGGTTTCCTTCACGCCGGGCTTCATGACGAATTCTCTCAGGGGCATATTGGCAGGCCGTTCGATTTTGTTCAGGGTGGCAGCCGCAGCTTCCTTTTTGGGCTGGGGTGCGTCCTTCAGGGCGGAGGAGAATGTCCTGTATTCCTCCGCGGTCATGGTGCGGAAGAAGGTATCTTTTTTGGGGGTGTTTTGACTGGTGCTGGGGGAGACAACCACGGCAGGCGGCTGGGGGGGATTTGGCTTTGCAGCAGGTACATTGGCTTCGGGAAGCTTTTTCGCAACGGAGGGCTTGGTAAACTGTACCTGGGGCCGGTCGGTCTGTTTGTTCAGAGCACCCAGTACGCCGTAGTGGACGCAGTCGAAAACTGCCTTTTCCGACAGAAATTTTACTTCCGTTTTGGCAGGATGGACATTTACATCCACGGTGTTGGCCGGCAGTGTCAGGTGCAGCACGCAGGCGGGGAATTTGCCCACCATGATCTGATTCCGGTAGGCCTCCTCCAGAGCGGTGATCAGCAGCTTGGATTTTACCGGACGGTTGTTGACGAAAAAGGTCTGCAAATTTCGGCTGGGCCGGGCGTCGGTGGGCCGGGAAACGTAGCCCGTCAGGCTGTAGCTTTCCCAGCGGCTCTCCACCTTTACCATCCGGGCGCAGTCACGGCCATAAACGCAGTATACTGCCGCTTCCAGTCCGCCCTTGCCGGGGGTGGATAGCACCTGCTTCCCGTCCCGCAGGAACTGGAATGCAACTTCCGGATGGGCCAGGGCCTGCAGCTGCACGGCAGCAGCTACCCGGCCGCCCTCCACTGTATCGGATTTCATGAATTTCATCCGGGCAGGGGTATTGAAGAACAGATCTCTTATGATAATGGTGGTGCCATCGGGGCAGCCGGTCTCGGATTCCTCGGTGATCTGTCCGGCTTCCAGCATGAGACTGGTGCCGGAAAGGCTGCCGGGGGTCTTGGTCATCAGCTCGATACGGCTGACAGAGGCGATGGCGGCCAGCGCTTCTCCGCGGAAGCCCATGGTGCCAATGGCAGAAAGATCCTCGGCAGTACGGAGCTTGGAGGTGGCGTGGCGCTTGAAAGCAGTGCGGGCATCTTCGGCAGACATGCCGCAGCCATTGTCGGTGACCCGCAGGAAGGTCATACCGCCGTCCCGGATCTCTACGGTGACTTTGGAGGCGCCGGCGTCCACAGCGTTTTCCAGCAGCTCCTTCACAACGGAGGCAGGCCGCTCCACCACCTCGCCGGCGGCAATCAGATTGGCAATATGGGGGGATAACTGAATGATCTTGGGCATGGCATTACCTCAGCATGTTGAAGGAAATGAAATTGACGGCGGCGTGGATCAGAATGGGGGCGAAAATGGTATCGGCTCTGGCATAGCTCCAGGCCAGACACAGTCCTGCAGGCAGATACTGCAGGCAGGCCATAAGAAGCTGCGGCAGGGTGTAAAGACCAATATAGCCCGTAATGTGAACGAGGGAAAAAAGCAGCATGGAAACGGCATAGCCGAGGTGCCGGTTCCTGCCGTACAGATTCCGGAACACAAGGCCCCGGAACATACATTCCTCGAAGGGGGGCACCAGAACAGAGGTGCCGATCAGGATCAGGAAGCCGTTGCCATGGAGCATGGAGGTGATGGCTTCGTCATTATAGTTGGCATAGCCGGGATCCAGCAGGATGATGACCAGTGAGACCAGAAAACTGGAGGCATAGTAGGCAGCCAGTCCCAGGATCACCGACTGCAGCAGCAGGATGGGGTGCCGGGCGGCCTGACGGAGATTCTTGCTCAGGTAGTCGTGGAAGATCACCAGAGTCACCAGGAAATTCATCAGAAAGAACAGAAAATTCATCTCTGCTTCATTGAAGGGGTTTCCCATAAGGGCGAACCCCCAGCTGATGAGAGTCGGCAGCAGGAACATCTGCAGCAGCAGATAGAGGATTCCGGCGGTGGTTTCCCGGCGGGAGAGGGGAACTGTGATGCAATGGTGTTTTGACATAGTCTTAATCCAGTAGTTTCCGGAGCTTATAAAGCTCGTTCATAGCTTCAATGGGAGTCAGGGTCTCCACGGTGATGGCGCTTAGGGCGGCAATGATCCGCTGACCGGTGAGATCCAGCATGCTCAGCTGATCCTGCGGTTCCTCTTCGGCGGCAGGCGCAGGGGCGGTATGGCTTTCCTGCTCCAGTTCTGCCAGAATTTCCCGGGCACGGGCGATCACCACATTGGGAATACCCGCCAGCTTGGCGACCTCAATGCCGTAGCTGTCATCTGTGGCGCCGGGGACGATCTTGCGCAGGAAGATCATCTGATCGCCCCGCTTTTTCACGGCAATGTTGTAGTTCTTAACATTGGGAAGTTTGTCCTCCATGGTGGAAAGCTCGTGGTAGTGGGTGGCGAACAGGGTCTTGGCGCCAAGACGGCGGGGATTGGCTGCATATTCCAGAACGGCACGGGCAATGGCCATACCATCATAGGTAGAAGTGCCCCGGCCGATCTCGTCCAGGATCAGAAGACTGCGGGAAGTGGCATACTTCAGGATGGAGGCAACCTCTGCCATTTCCACCATGAAGGTGGACTGACCGGAGGCAAGATCATCGCTGGCGCCGATCCGGGTAAAGACTCTGTCCACAATGCCGATTCTGGCGCTGCGGGCAGGAACGAAGGAACCCATCTGGGCCATCAGCACAATGAGGGCCACCTGGCGCATATAGGTGGATTTACCGGCCATATTGGGGCCGGTGATGATGGAAACCTGGTTGTCCTCGCTGCCCAGATGGGTGTCATTGGGCACGAACAGGCTGTCACGCAGCATGGCCTCCACCACAGGATGGCGGCCGTCGGTGATGGAGATCTCCCGGCCAAGAGTGATCTCCGGGCGGCAGTAGCCCCGCTGTACCGCAACGGCGGCAAGGCTGCACAGCGCATCGGCAGCAGCAACGGCTCCGGCGGTCAGCTGCACCCGGGCGGCCTGCCGGGCAAGGTGCTCCCGCAGCTGGGTAAAGATCTGGTATTCCAGAGCGGTGAGCCGGTCCTTGGCGGTAAGTACCTGGTTTTCCAGCTCCTTCAGCTCCTGGGTGATGTAGCGCTCGCAGTTTGCCAGAGTCTGCTTGCGGACATAGTGGGCAGGCACCTGATTCATAAAGGACTTGGAAACTTCGATGTAATAACCGAAGACCCGGTTGAAGCCCACCTTCAGGGTGCGGATTCCGGTCTTTTCCCGTTCGCTGGCTTCGATGGCGGCGATGGTGCCGCTGCCGCCTTCCATGATATCCCGCAGACGGTCGGCATCTTCATTGGCGCCGGGACGGATGATACCGCCCTCCCGGATGGTCAGGGGAGGCTCGTCCGCGATGGTGTTTTCGATGAGATCAGCGCAGTCGGAAAGCGCATCGATCTGCTGTTCCAGCTTGCGCAGCAGGGGAGATTCGCATTGGGAAAGCTGCCGTTTTACCTCCGGCAGTGCCCGGAAGCCCCGGGCCAGACCCAGCAGGTCACGGCAGTTGACGGTGCCGGTGACGATCCGCGTCATGACCCGTTCCAGATCCGTCACATCCCGCAGCGCCTCCTCCAGTTCTCCACGGATGATGACGGAGGAGACTAGCTCCTCCACCGCACTGTGGCGGCGGGTGATCTCAGCGGCATCCAGCAGGGGCTTTTCCAGCCAGGAGCGAAGCATCCGTCCGCCCATGGCAGTATGGGTCTTGTCCAGCACCCATAGCAGCGTGCCCTTCTTTTCCTTGGAGCGCATGGTTTCTGTCAGCTCCAGATTTCTCCGGGCATCCAGATCCAGCTCCATAAATTTACCGGTGGTGTAGTACTGCAGCTCCCGGATGTGGGCAAGATCGTTTTTCTGAATAAACAGTAGGGTCTTCAGAAGGCTGCCTGCAGAAAGCACGGCGGCGGGCATGCCCGCAAGACCCATGTTGGCAAGGGTAGTGTGAAAATGGGATTCCAGAGTGGTTTCTGCAATTTCCAGCCGGAAATCCTCGGCCTTGCCCTCGTTGACACAGCAGCTTAAGCGGCGGAAAATGGCATCCTCGATCTCCGGACGGTCCACGCCGGCGCCGTAGCGGATCACCTCGCTGGGGGCGAAGCGGCCCAGCTCGGAGGCGACGCTCTGGGGATCGGAGCAGGTGGTCACGAAAAAGGCACCGGTGGAAACATCACAGAAGGAAAGACCGAACTTGCCGCCTTCTCCATAGATGCAGCCGATGTAATTGTTCCGGTTTTCGTCCAGCATACAGCTTTCGGTGACAGTGCCGGGGGTGACGATCCGGGTCACTTCCCGTTCCACGATGCCCTTGGCCAGCGCGGGATCCTCCATCTGTTCGCAGATGGCCACCTTGTAGCCCTTCTGTACCAGCCGGGCGATATAGGAGTCCACGCTGTGGAAGGGGACTCCGCACATGGGAGTCTGCTCCTCCTTGGGCTTGCCCCGGTCCCGGGTGGTCAGGGTCAGATCCAGCTCCCGGGCAGCCAGCGTGGCATCATTGTCAAACATTTCGTAGAAGTCACCAAGCCGGAAAAACAGGATGCAGTCCTGGTTTTTTTCCTTGATGGCATGGTACTGCCGCTGCATGGGGGTTAATTCTTTTGTATCTTTTGCAGGTTTTGCCATTGGCGTGACCTCTTTCTGTATAATTTAAAGGGTGCCGGTCAGGCTCCAGGTGGTGGAGCCGGTGATGGTCAGATCCTGGAAGGTGCCGATGAGGCTGTCGCAGCCGGCAAAGCGCACCAGTCTGCCGCCTTCTGTCCGGGCGGTCAGCAGCTCCTTGTCCTTACCGTCCACCAGACAGCGGAGGGTCTTGCCGATATAATTCCCGTGGATCTGCTCGGAAATGGCATTCTGAGTGGCGCAGAGTTTGTCGAACCGGCGGTTCTTCTCTTCCTTGGGGGTGGGATCCTCCATGGAGGCGGCAGGTGTGCCGGTACGGGGGGAGAAGATGAAGGTGAACAGGGAGTCATAGTGGACTTCCTGGATGAGGCTGATGGTCTCCTCGAATTCTGCTTCTGTTTCACCGGGGAAGCCCACGATAACATCGGAAGTCAGCACCAGATCCGGCATGACGGATTTGGCATAGTTCACGGCATCCAGATATTTTTCCCGGTCATAGTGCCGGTTCATAGCCTTCAGCACCCGGCTGGAGCCGGACTGGAAGGGAAGGTGCAGCTGCTTGGCAATTTTGTCATATTTTGCCATGGTGTCAAAAAGCTTGGTGGAGGCGTCCCGGGGATGGCTGGTCATAAAGCGAAGACGGAATTCACCGGGGATTTCTGCGATGGCGGCCAAAAGATCGGCAAAGTCCATCCCGTTTTCCAGATCCTTGCCGTAGGAGTTGACGTTCTGACCCAGAAGCGTGATGTCCTTGACGCCGGATTCAATCAGCTCCCGGCATTCTCTCAGGATATCCTCCGGCTGGCGGCTCCGTTCCCGGCCCCGGACATAGGGAACGATGCAGTAGGTGCAGAAATTGTTGCAGCCATACATGATGGAGACCCAGGCCTTCAGCCTGGAATCCCGGACCTGGGGAATGCCCTCTGCAATGGAGCCGGGCTCATCGGCCACGTAAAACTGCCGCTTTTTCCGGGTGAGGACGTTGAACAGAATCTCCGGGAACTGCCACAGGTGGTGGGTGGAAAATACGCCGTCCACGTAAGGGTAGCTTTTTTTGATCCGGTCGGAGACCTTGGTCTCACCGGCCATGCAGCCGCACAGGAAGATCTTCTGATCCGGATGGCGGCGCTTGGTGTGGGTCAGAGCGCCCAGGTTACCAAAGACACGCTGCTCGGCATGTTCCCGGATGGCACAGGTGTTCATCACCACCACATCGGCATGTTCTGCTGTCTGCTGGATGGTGTAGCCGCACTGGGTCAGGTAGCCCCGGATCTTTTCGGAATCGGCTTCATTCTGCTGGCAGCCGTAGGTTTCCACATAGGCAGTGGGGGTGCGGCCCTCGAACTGCCACAGGGCAGCGATTTTATCACAATAGGCAAACTGGCCATCCAGCTGCGAACGGGTAATTACGGTGGTTTTGGTATTCATGGGGGAGTTCCTCCTAAAGGCGGACATTTTCCGCCGACAATAATATCTCAACTATAAATAATAGCATTTTTCCGCCTCATTTGCAAGGGCCAAAGGAAAGATAAATGACCGTTTGCTATTTCTGCCTGTTTTCATGGATATGTGATCTGCTGTGCCGGCAACTTGTAAATAATCTGTGTCACGGCTTGAAATCAAAAGGCAACCATGATACACTAATCGGGTTGATTTACCCGCGAGATGCGGAGAAATGAGGAAAAGTATGGAAAATGAAAAGAATCCGGAAATGCTTCCGGAAGAGTCCCTTTCTGCAGCTGCTGAAGTAACTCCTGCTGCTGAGAAAACCGCTCCCGCCGAAGAGACGGATTCCCGGGAGGAAGCGGTTTCTGCGGAAGAAGCTGCTGTGGAAGAAACTTCCGCGGAAGAAGTGATCTCTGAAGAAGAGGCGTCCGAAGCAAAGAAGGCTACCCCCGGCAAGATCGCCCTGATGATCACCGCCATTGTCCTGGTGATCGCCCTGATCGTGGGCCTGCTGGCCGGCGGAATGGCAAAGCCTTCTGCCGGTGAGACGGAGCCTGCGCAGGAAGCCACCGAAGCAACACAGGTGCCTGCCACTGTTCCGGCTGACGGCAATCCCGATGACCAGACCTGCAAGGGCACCTATACCGTTACCGATGAAGAGGTACTTGCCAACCGGGATACCGTGGTTGCCACCATCGGCGATCACACCCTGACCAATGGTCAGCTGCAGGTGCTCTACTGGATGCAGGTGCAGAGCTTTATGGCTTCTGAATACGGTTCTTATATGATGTATTATGGCGCGCTGGATTATACCAAGCCCCTGGACACCCAGCTGTGCGTTATGGATGATTCCGGAACCTGGCAGCAGTTTTTCCTGAAGGAAGCACTGACCACATGGCAGAATTATCGTGCGCTGGCAGACCAGGCGGAACAGGCAGGTATGGAAATTACCGCTGAGGACCAGGCCTATCTGGAGGGCATTGAGGAAACTTTGACTGCCTCTGCCCAGTTTTATGGTCTGGAAAGCCTGGAGGATCTGCTGAAGCACAATATCGGTGCCGGTGCTGGCATTGAAGAATACCGTGCTTTCCAGGAACTGCTTCTGCAGGGCAATCTGTATTATGATGCAGAGCAGCTGAAGATGGAGCCTTCCCAGGAGGAACTGGAGGCTTTCTTTGCAGAGCATGAAGCGGAGTACGCCGAAAGCGGCATCACTGCCGACAGCAGATATGTGGATGTGCGTCACATCCTCTTCGTTCCCGAGGGTGGCACCACCGATGAGAACAATGTGACCACCTATTCCGAGGAAGAATGGGCAGCCTGCCTTCTCAAGGCGGAGGAAGCGCTGGCAACCTACGAAGCCACTGCCTGCGCAGAGGCTGATTTTGCGACTCTGGCAAATGCCCTGTCTCAGGACCCCGGCTCCAACACCAATGGCGGCCTGTATGAGGATGTGTATCAGGGTCAGATGGTGGCGGAGTTTGAGCAGTGGTGCTTTGACGAAAGCCGCGCCTACGGCGATACCGGCATTGTCAAGACCAGCTATGGCTACCATGTGATGTATTATGTAGGCAGCAGCCCCGTCTGGGAAAACTATGCCCGCCAGGATCTGATAACCCAGAAAACCGGCGAGCTGATGAACGCTCTGGTGAAAGACTATCCCATGGAAGTGGACTACAGCGCCATTACTCTGGGCTATGTGAATATGGCAGAATAAGAAAAAGCCCCCTGCACTGTTTTTGTGCAGGGGGCTGTTATGTTATTGGCACTGGACGGTGAGTTATGCAAATCTTATCGGTCCCAGATGGCAGTTACCCCTGACGGCTCTGTTTTCCCGGCGGAGTCTCCGTCAGGAAAATTAACGATGTGCCGGAAAAGACTCCATTATTTCAGAGGAAGGGTATGGAAGATCTCTGCAGTGATGGCTTTGTATTCCTCCAGATCGGTGGTTTTGCGCAGCTTCTTCCAGAGCCTGTCCACCCCTTCAAACCGGGTGTGCAGGAAACCCCAGTTTTCTTTCAACCGGAACATGGCATTCCGGGCGCCGCCGAAGGAGACAGTATATTCTTCCAGAAGGGCGTTCATAAAGTTTTCCAGCGCCGTGACATTGGTGCCGCCGCAGAGCATACCGGGGTCAGCGATCAGTCCCCGGCCGATCATGACGGCTTCCAAACCAGGATATTTCCGGGATAGTTCATCGATCTGCGGCAGGGAGGTCAGATCGCCGTTGTAGCACAGGGGATTGCGGCTTGTTTTCACCGCGTAATCAAACAAATCCATTTCCACATCACCGTTATAGAACTGTTTGCGTACCCGGGGATGGATGGTCAGTTCCCGGATGGGATACTGATTGTAAATTTCCAGAATGGCAGGAAATTCATCAGCCCTGTCCAGCCCCAGCCGAGTCTTGACGGAAACCGGCAGAGGACTGCTCTTGAAAATGCTGTCCAGAAACCGGTCCAGCTGTTCCGGATCCCGGAGCATGCCGCTGCCCTTCCCCTTGGATACCACAGTTCCGGAGGGGCAGCCCACATTCAGATTCACCTCGTCATATCCTCGGTCAAGGCAGACCTGAGCCGCCCAGAGAAAATCCTCAGGCACCTTGGTCAGTACCTGGGGCACGGCATGGAAGTCCACACTGTCCGCCAAAGGCAGTTCCCGGTCCTCCCGATGGGTCAGGCTGCGGTGGATGGTGGGGGAGAGGAACGGCATATAGTACCGGTCTGTACCGGAGAAAAACTTGTGGTGAGCCCTGCGGTAGATGCTGTCCGTCAGTCCCTCCATGGGGGCGAAATAGTAGCGCATAATCTGACTCCTTTTACAAGGTAAATGATCGTTTATCTTAGCAAGGAGATGTTACTTTCTTGTCTCCGAACAAGAAAGTAACCAAAGAAGTCGTCTTAAGGGGGACTTTTCAAAAAGCCGTCCCCCTTAAGAAGTCCCCTCCTGTGCTGTCAGGCCGGCAGGTTTTAACACGGAGGCGGGAATGTACCGATTCCCGCCCATCCGTTTTCAGCACCACCCCATTTGGGCAGAAATCGGGACATTTCTGCCCAAATCAGGATCTGAGTTAAGGTGCTCCGGCGCCTGTGGCGTTGCG
>JAFQTF010000056.1 GCA_017409205.1 Oscillospiraceae bacterium
CCCACCGCCAACCCCGACAAGATCAAGGAGCAGCTGACCAAGTACGACCTGATCTGCGAAGAATGGGGTGGCGACACCATCATCGTGCCCATCTCCGCCAAGACCGGCATGGGCCTGGATGATCTGCTGGAAATGGTGCTGCTGACTGCTGAAGTCCAGGAGCTGAAGGCCAACCCCAACCGCCGCGCCAAGGGCACCGTCATCGAAGCCCGTCTGGACAAGACCCGCGGCCCCGTTGCCACCCTGCTGGTGCAGAACGGTACCCTGAAGCAGGGCGATATCGTCATCGCCGGTACTGCTGTTGGCCGCGTCCGTGTTATGACCAACGACAAGGGCCGCACCGTCAAGACCGCAGGTCCCTCCGTGCCTGTGGAGATCACCGGTCTGGCCGAAGTACCCGCTCCCGGTGATGAGTTCAACGCCGTTACCGATGAGCGCATGGCCCGGGAACTGGTGGAGCAGCGCAAGCAGGCCGCCAAGGACGCTCTGGCCAAGCTGAACCAGAAGGTCACTCTGGACAATCTGTTCAGCCGTATGCAGGAGGGCGAGATGAAGACTCTGAACCTGATCGTCAAGGCTGACGTTCAGGGCTCCGCCGAAGCCGTCAAGGCTTCTCTGGAGAAGATCTCCAACGAGGAAGTCCGTGTCAAGGTCATCCATGCCGGTGTCGGCGCCATCAACGAATCCGATGTGCTGCTGGCCTCCACCGCAGGCGCCATCATTGTCGGCTTCAATGTCCGTCCCGATGCCGCCGCTCAGGCCTCCGGCCACCGTGCCAATGTGGATATGCGGTTCTACCGCGTCATCTATGATGCCGTGGACGAGATCGAAGCTGCCATGAAGGGCATGCTGGCTCCCAAGTTCGAGGAAGTTGTCCTGGGCCACGCCGAAGTCCGCATGACCTACAAGGTCAGCGCCATCGGTACCGTTGCCGGCTGTATGGTCAAGGATGGCAAGGTCACCCGGGATGCCCAGGTCCGTGTGCTGCGTGACAACATCGTTATCCACGAGGGCGAGATCGGCTCCCTGCAGCGCTTCAAGGATGCTGCCAAGGAAGTCACCGCCGGTTACGAATGTGGCATGACCGTTGCCAAGTACAACGACATCAAGGAAGGCGACATTTTCGAATGCTTCGCCATGCAGGAAGTTAAACGGTAAACATTTTTCGCCGCGCCGCCTGTGCGGTGCGGCGATCATATTTCCCGCAGTTAGGCATTAGGCGTTGGGAATTATGGTTTCCCCATTATAAAACTCCTAACTCCCCACTCCTAACCCCTCACCAACAACTGAAAGGAGTATACAATGGCCTCCAATCGCATTGTTCGCATCAATGAAGCCATCCAGAAGGAACTTTCCGCCCTTCTGCGCACTGTCAAGGATCCCCGGGTCCAGGACACCATGATCTCCATCACCCGGGTGGAGACCACCCCCGACCTGCGCTATACCAAGGTCTACGTCTCCTTCCTCCAGGAGGAGAAGGTCAAGGACGCCATGGCAGGTCTGAAATCCGCCGCCGGTTTCCTGCGTCGTCAGCTGGGCAGCAATCTGCAGCTGCGCTATGCCCCCGAGATTGTCTGGGCTCTGGATGATTCCATCACCTACGGCGCCAGAATGCTGAATCTGATCAACTCCCTGGGAGTAAAGCACGACGATGAAGAAACTGACGCTGAATGAGACAGCAGACTTTCTGCTGAAAAATGACAATTACGCTATCCTGACCCACCGCCGCCCGGATGGCGATACCATCGGCTCCTCTGCCGCACTGTGCCGGATTTTACGGAAGCTGGGCAAAACCGCCCATGTGATCCGCAATCATGAGATCTCCGACCGGTTTGCCTGGCTCCATGAGGGACTGACCAAAGAGGAAGCTTCCGAAACCGATACCCTCGTTACCGTGGACGTGGCTTCCCCCGGCATGCTGCCGAAGCAGTTTGAAAAATATCTGGGCTCCATCGCCCTGCGGATCGACCATCACGCCAGCGCCACCTCCTTCACGGAGAGCGAGCTGGTGGATGCCGGCAGCGCTGCCTCCGCCGAGATCATTTATGACCTTCAGCAGCAGCTGTGGGTGGATTTCGATCCCGCCACCGCCGATGCCATTTATGTGGGCACCTCCACAGACACCGGCTGTTTCCGGTTCGCCAATACCACCAGTCACAGCTTTGTCACCGCTGCCGCCTGCGCCGCCAATGGCGCCCGGGTCTATCAGCTGAATCAGGAGCTGTTTGAGACCAATACGCTGGGCAGACTCAAGATCCAGGGCTGGATCGTGGAGCACATGAAGGTGTTCCGGGATGGAAAACTGGCAATCATCGCCATTCCCAAAGCTGTGGAAGAATCCATCGGCGTCACTGAAGACGATATGGACAACATCTCCTCCTTCCCCCGGACAGTGGCCGGCGTGTGCATGGCCTCCACCCTCCGGGAAACCAGGGAGGGAGATGTGAAGCTCTCCGTCCGGGCCATTCCCGGCTATGACGCCACCGCCCTCACCGCGAAATTCGGCGGCGGCGGACACAAGGGCGCAGCGGGAGCCACTCTGAAAATGTCCCTGACCGCTGCCGCCCAGGCAGTGGAAACAGCCATGCTGGAACTGTAAAAAACGATAAACGATCATTTACAGAAATAACAGGTAACACTATGAACGGAATTGTAATTATCGACAAGCCCCAGGAGTGGACCAGTCAGGATGTGACGGCCCGGCTCCGCCGGGTGTTCAATACCCGGCGCATCGGCCATGGCGGCACTCTGGATCCCATGGCCACCGGCGTTCTGCCGGTTTTCGTAGGCCGGGGAACCCGGGGCGTGGAGTTTTTCGAACACGCGGAAAAAGCCTATGAGGCAACACTGCTCTTAGGCCGCACCACCGACACCGAGGATGTGTTCGGCAATACCCTGACCGAGCAGGCAGTATCTCTCACGGAAGAGGACTTCCTGGCCGTTCTCCCCCTCTTCCGGGGAAAGATCATGCAGGTTCCCCCCATGTACTCCGCCCTGAAGGTAAACGGCCAGAAGCTCTGCGATCTGGCACGGAAGGGCAAGGAAGTGGAGCGCAAGCCCCGGGAAATCGAAATTTTCCAGCTGGACTGTCTGGAATTCAACGGTAATACCGCCCGGATCCGGGTAAAATGTTCCAAGGGCACCTATATCCGTACACTCTGCAAGGACATCGGCGAGGCACTGGGCTGCGGCGGGTGTATGCAGGCCCTGCGGCGGGTGCAGGCCGGAGAATACACCATTGCGGAGGCCGTGCCTCTGCAGGAGCTGCTGGATGCCGAAGATCCCGGCAAATATCTGCGGACAGTGGATTCCATGTTCCGCAATTACCCCGCCGTTACCCTGACCCCCAAGCAGGAAAAGCGCTGCCGCTACGGCAACAGCTTCTCCATCTCCATGGATCCCGGTACCTACCGCTGCTATGGCGAATCCGGCGAATTCCTCATGCTGGCAAGGGTGGAGGACGGGATCATGTCAACCATAAAAAGCTTCTTTGAAGTGGAGTAAAACACGAAATAATCGTTTGCTGTCAGGCCGACAAATTTTACACGGAAGCGGGAATGTACCGATTCCCGCCCATCCGCCCTCAGCACCATCCCATTTGGGCAGAAATGTCCCAATTTCTGCCCAAATCAGGATCTGAGTTAAGGTGCTCCAGCGCCTGTGGCGTTGCGGCCGGGGGATTCACAAGGGAACAGCTGGGGCGCGCGGGAGCGCGACTTTCAGGACCCCTTGTGCCTGCTTCTTTTGGTACTTTTCTTGCAGGAGCATGAAAAGTACAGACAGAACCTTCGTAAGCGAAACGATTATTTACAGTCTCCCTATATTTTGCAATCTGTTTACGGTGATGTTATGAAAAAATCCATCTATGCTCTGGGCTTTTTCGATGGCGTACATCTGGGCCATCAGGAATTGCTTTCCCGGTGCGTTTCCCTTGCAACTGAATATGGATGCAGCGCCGCTGCCATCACCTTTGACCGCCATCCAAAGTCCCTTTTTACCGAGACGCCCACGGTGCTCATCAGCACTGTCCATGACCGGGTGCTGCTGCTGAAGCAGTACGGCATGGAAGCGGTTCATGTGCTGCCGGTGACAAAAGCGGTCATGGACATGCCATGGCAGGATTTTCTTCAGGATCTGCTGGACCGGGGCGCTGCCGGCTTCGTCTGCGGTGATGATTTCCACTTCGGCCGCCGGGGCGAGGGCAATGCGGAAAAGCTTACCGCCTTCTGCCGGGAACAGGGTCTTCCCTGCTGTGTGGTACCGGAGCAGACTGTCGGGGATATCCGGATCTCCAGCACCTATATCCGCCGGCAGATCGAATCAGGCGATATGGCCACTGCAGTCAAATTTCTGGGCCATCCCTATACCCTGACAGGCACCGTGGTCCACGGCAAGCAGCTGGGCCGAAAGCTGGGCATCCCCACCGCCAATCTGCTGCTGCCCTATGGCCTTGCCATTCCCAGATTCGGCGTCTACGCCTGCCGGGCCATTGTGGACGGCGTCCGCTATCCTGCCGTCACCAACATTGGCACCCGGCCCACCGTCTCGGGACAGGGCATCACAGTGGAACCCTGGATTCTGGATTACCAGGGCGATCTCTATGACCGGGATATCACTCTGGAATTTTTCCGTTTCCTCCGCAGCGAGCAGAAATTCCCAAATCTGGAAGCCCTTCGGGAAGAGATACACCGCAACGCAGCGGAAACCCGGAATATTCTGAAAAATTGAAAAAGATCCATTGTGATTTTGTTAACATAAATGGAATCCCCTTGTTTTATACCGGAAAATGCGGTATAATGACAGCTACCAAAGAAAAAGGAGAAACGCCATGGCGCGCCACGAAGACGAAATGAATAGACGCCGTCAGCGGCGGGAGGAAATGCGCAGGCAGCAGGAGGCGGAGCAGAAAAAGCTGAAAACCGGCCTCATCATCGCCGCCATTCTTCTGGTAGTCTGTGCTGTGGGTCTGATGTCCATCATCCGGGATACCGATGTGGAACTCAGCAACCCCGAAGAAACTGTGCAGACCAGAGCCACCAAACCTCCGGAAACCACCCAGCCCCAGTCCTGGGCTGAACAGAATGCCACCTCCACCATCCATATCCGGGCTGCCGGCGACCTGAATATCACCGACAGTGTGGTGGAATCGGGACTGGCCCTGTCCGGCTATGAATTCACCCGGGCCTTCATCGATGTGGCGCCGCTGCTGTCGGAAGCCGACCTGACGGTGCTGAATCTGGAAGGCAATATCTGCGGCGAGCCCTATGGCACCAGCCGTACCTCTGCCCCCACAGAAATTCTCAATGCCCTGCGCAGCGCCGGTGTGGATCTGCTGCAGATGGCAAATTCCTGCTCCGTCAACAATGGTCTCATCGGTCTGAACTCCACACTGAAGGCCATTCACAACGCGGGCATGGAGCCTCTGGGCGCCTACGCCAGCCAGGAGGATTTCCAGCGGGCCAAGGGATATACCATCTGTGAAGCAGACGGCATCCGGATCGCCTTTGTGGCCTTTACCAAGGGCATGAACGGCATGGGCCTGCCTGTGGGCAGTGAAGACTGCGTCAACCTGCTTTACACGGACTACAGCTCCGAATACAAAAAGGTAAATACCGACGGCATTACAAAGATTCTGAAAAACGTGGAGTCCGAAAAACCGGACATCACCATCGCCCTGCTCCACTGGGGCAGCGAAGGCACCGACAGCATCAGCGACACCCAGGAGCGCATCGTCAATCTGATGATGAAGCAGGGTGTGGACGTGATCATCGGCTCCCATCCCCACCGCCTTCACCAGATCGACTTCGATCAGGCTGCCGGCACCCTCATCGCCTATTCTCTGGGCGACTTCTACGGCGATGCCACCGCAGGCGGCAGCAACTACTCCATCGTTCTGGATATTGAGATCACCAAAGACAACCATGCAGGCGTGACCCGCGTCACCGGCTTCGACTATATCCCCATCTATACCCTGAAGACCACGGACTGCGTGGACGGCGATCAGCGTGTGGTACGGATCGATGAAGCCATGTATGCCTACGAAAACAACTTCGTGGACAAAGTCACCGCCGCCTGCTATGAGAACATGAAATATGTCCTCACCCGAATCGATCAGCGTATCGAAGGTAATTATACCGGCGTAACCGAACCGACCGAAGGCTAAGCCTTCGGCCGGTTTTTTTATGGGATCCATTCTCCTGAAAAAGCAAAATCCGCGGCTTGCTCAGCCGCGGATCCTGCAATAATAAAGAGGAAAGGAAAAATGAAAATGAAGAAGTTTATTTACCTATATTGTACCGGCCATTTGTGAAGAAAAAAAGTGGCAAACTGTTAAAACTGTATTAAGTTCTGTTACAAATTTTATCCACAGACCGCTGCACCGGCCTGTGGACAGAATCCGCCCATTCTATTTTGAGTCAATGGATCGTCTCTCCTAAGAAATCTGCTGTGGCGTGGGAGCGCCTGACGTTTCCTCCGGAGGGAAGATATTGCGGAACCGCCGCTTTGGTAAGATAAAACTGCAAAAAACCGCAGTCTTTCGACTGCGGTTTTTATTATAGGACAGTACTGTAAATTACAGCTTGGGGCCAGCTTCCACCAGAGCCTTGCCGGCTTCGTTGCCGGTGTACTTGACGAAGTTCTTGATGAAACGGCCAGCCAGGTCTTCAGCCTTCTTGTTCCAGTCTTCGACGTTTGCGTAGGTATCTCTGGGATCCAGGATGCCGGAGTCAACGCCGGGCAGAGCGGTGGGAACTTCCAGGTTGAAGTAGGGAATGGTCTTGGTCTCAGCCTTCAGGATGGAGCCGTCCAGGATGGCGTCGATGATGCCGCGGGTATCCTTGATGGAGATACGCTTGCCGGTGCCGTTCCAGCCGGTGTTGACCAGGTAAGCCTTGGCGCCGGACTTTTCCATC
>JAFQTF010000057.1 GCA_017409205.1 Oscillospiraceae bacterium
ATAATACTCTAGCCTAGTGTAATAGGCCCTGAACCCATCCTGGATATAGCCGGATGCCATCGGAGGGAGGGAAAACAATGTCTGAAATTCGCGTCAAGGAGAACGAGTCTCTGGAAAGCGCTCTGCGTCGTTTCAAGCGCAGCTGTGCCAAGGAGGGCGTCATCGCTGAAGTCAAGAAGCGCGAGCATTACGTCAGCCCCAGCCTGAAGCGTAAGCAGAAGTCTGAAGCTGCCCGTAAGAACAAGAGAAAGTTCTATTAATTGAAAATCCCTCTTTGTTTTTGCTCAGAACCGGTCTGCCATGCGGCAGACCGGTTTTTGCGTATTCTGAATCTGATCTGCCGGGCACATAGATACGGTAAATGACGGCTTATCGTGCCATCAATTTTTTCAAAACATGTCCGGTTTTGATTTCTTCTGCGTTTTATAGAGTAGAAAGGCCTTTTAAGTTAGGAGGAAACCAAATGGAAGATACAAAGATCCTGGATCTGTATTTTGCCCGGGATGAGCAGGCCATTGCCGAGACTGCCCAAAAATACGGCGGCTATTGCTTCACCCTGGCAAATTCCATACTGCCAAATAAACAGGACGCAGAGGAAGCGGTCAGTGATACATACTGGAAAACCTGGAACGCCATCCCACCCTGCCGTCCGGCGGTGCTGAAGCTGTTTCTGGCGAAGATCACCCGGAACCTTTCTTTCTCCCGCTGGCGGCAGCAGACTGCCGAAAAGCGGGGCGGGGGAGAGATGGCACTGGTGCTGGATGAACTGTCAGAGTGCGTTGCGACGCCGGGAAGTGTGGAGGACAGACTCAATGGAAAGGAACTGGCCATAGCCATCCGATCCTTTCTGGACACCCTGCCAAAGCGGGAACAGGATGTTTTTTTGCGTCGATACTTCTTCGTGGAGGAAAGTGAGACAATTGCAAAACGGTATGGCATGAAACAGGCGACTGTCCTGAGAACCTTGTCTCGAACCCGGTGCAAACTCAAGCAGTATTTGTCAAAGGAGGGCTATGCTGTATGAAAGTGGAAGATTTGTTCCTTGCCATCGGAGCTGTGGAAGATGCCAGACTGGCAAGAAGTGAGATGTTCGTATCCTCTGATGATAAACAGGAGGACAGGAATATGAAAGGAAAACCCACGCGGATCATCCGGAATCTTCTGATCGCCGCGGTAATGGTCAATATGCTGGCAGTGACAGCTTATGCGGTGACGGGCTTTTTGATTTTTGAAAGCCCCGAGGAGATGATCAGCTTTGTGTTTGGCAACAAAACCGGATTTGACAAGGCAGCCGCCGGTGAGATTCTGGACAGTGATGGAAATGTTGTAAATGTACAGCATGGATTTGACCGGGTGGAAGCAGATGAGACAATCGTGGCAGAAGATGTGGCACCTCATGTGGATCCGGTTGGCCAGTCCATCACCTGGGAGGGCTACACCCTGACCATTGATGCAAATTTGTATGATTCTGTGACCCAATGTGGTCTGGTGACTTATATACTGGAAAGCAACGAACCGTTGGAATATAGCTTGCAATCCGATGGTACAGTTTGGTTCCCATCAGGAGAACTGGTAGGCTTCAGCCAGTACGGTTACAGTTACATCATTCAGGATCAGAGCACCGATACCAAGCTGACAGCCACCTACTACTATCAGCTGCGCAACCTGGAGAGCTCTGATCTGGTGATCACCCTGTCCGAACGGGTGGGCCGGTCTCAGGAGGAAGAGGACCGGATGATCGAGGAACTGAAGCAGCGGCTGCGGCAGGAGATTTCGGAAGAGGAAGCCCTTGCCTACCGAAAAAACTCCGTAGGTGGTGACTGGCCATGGTTTGAAGAAAACTACACAAGGGAAGAAAATATTGACGCTGCTTACCGGGACATGGCCTACCTGCGTCTGGAAGAAGCGGAAAACTGCCCCGATCAAATCATCATCCCCGAAACGGTCCAGGAGGAAATGTCCAGCATTACCCTTGGGGACGGTGCGGTGACGCTGTCTCCCATTGCAGTCACCATTCAGGAGGATCAAATCGAGAATCTGGGCCACAGCTTCATGGGGCTGATGAAAGTGAAATTTGACGATGGCACGGAATACACTGTCCAGGATGGCTACATCTCCAACTATGTATTCAATGTCTCGGATGATGATGGCAGTAACCATACCTATATGTTCAACCGGATCATTGATGTAGACAGTGTCATTTCCGTTATTGTGGACGGGGGCCTGGAACTTGTTGCAGATAAATTGAATGAAGCACCCCTCCGGTGAGAGGGGTGCTTTGCTGCTGTTAAATCAGTTCTGATCCTGCCATTCGCACCATAGACCCACCAGGGTATGTATGCCCAGCTGCTGCGCTTCTTTTGCCATCTCTTCCAGATCGCCCCTGGTTCTCCACAGGGTGAACCGGGCAAAATCCACTCCGGTTTCCACGGAATAATGACAATGCAGTGCTTTTTCTACAAATCCTCCCATGGGGATCTTGTCCAGAGGGAAGGGAAAGATCTCACGGCCTTCCTTTTTCAGCAGGATGACTTCGGCATCCACGGCCAGATCCAGCCAGATCTCCCGATTTTTCCAGGGGGTGATATGCTCCCGGAGGGGGACATGATGGGGACACGGAGACAAGAACACCGGGCAGTCAAGAGAATGGGCATGCCTGTCCGATACAGCCACCGGGCAGGGGACAGAAGATACCAACTGCCGGGCGAGGGCAGCGGAAACGCCGGAGGTTTCCTGAAAATCCAGTACCAAAGCGGAGGGCTTCCGTTCTTCCACCGTGCGGATCAGCCATGGCAAAATGGCGCCTGCTTCCGGCAGCGGCTCCTGATCCGTCAGGATCAGGAGGAAATCATTCCCCGTTTCCGGCGGCAGCACCGGGTGGGCAGGGGAGAGCAGCCAGCCCGGTTTTTCCGGCAGAACGTCTTTTCCGACAAATTCTGATGCCGTCATGGCAAGATAAGGCACAGTTGCCATGGACAAATCATCCTTTCCATGGTATAATTCCATCATACTTTTATGATGGTGGGCTGTGGGATATGCCTGCCGGAAACAGGAGGAAACACCATGAAAAATTTGGACAAGTATCTGTCTCTTCTGAATAACGAGGTGAACGGCCTGCTGCTGACCAGCCGCTATGCACGTCATTATGGCGCAGAATTCGACATCGCCGAGGGCGTTGCCATCGTGAGCAAAAAGGGCTGCCGCTATTTTACCGACAGCCGCTACATCGAGTCTGCTGAAAAGGGCATCCAGGGCTTCGAAGTTCTGCCCATCAACCAGTTCACCGGTTTTGTCAAGCGCATCAACGATGCCATCGAGGACTTCGGAATCACCACGCTGGGTTTTGAGGAAAAGTATCTCAGTGTGGAGGAGCTGATGGGCTATGAGCGTGAGCTTCATGCCAAGCTGGTTCCCTTCAACAAGGAGATCTATGGCTTCCGTGGCATCAAGGAGGAATGGGAGCTGGATCTGATGCGCAAGGCCCAGGAGATCACTGACAAGGCTTTCTCTGAGGTCATCACCCGCATCAAGCCCGGCATGACGGAACTTCAGCTCCAGGCAGAGCTGATCTACTGCCTGTACAAGAACGGCGGACAGGGTCTCAGCTTTGATCCCATCGTGGTCTCCGGCCCCAATACCAGTCTGCCTCATGGTGTGGCCGGTGAGCGGGTTATTCAGGAAGGCGACTTCGTTACGATGGACTTCGGATGCCTGTACCATGGCTATTGCTCCGATATGACCCGTACCGTGGCTGTGGGCTATGCCACCGAGGAAATGAAGACCGTTTACAGTACCGTTCTGGCTGCCCAGCTGGCAGGTATCGCCGTTACCAAAGCCGGTACCATCGGCAGGGACATTGATGCCGCTGCCCGGAAAGTCATCACCGATGCCGGCTACGGCCAGTATTTTGGCCACGGCTATGGCCATTCCCTGGGCCTGGAAGTCCACGAGGGCCCCAATCCCAACCCCGGCAACGCCAATCCCATGCCTGCCGGCGCTGTCTGCTCCGCAGAACCCGGCATCTATATCCCCGGCAAGTTCGGCGTCCGTATTGAGGATGTGACCATCGTGAAGGAAGATGGCTGCGAGATCATTACCGGAAGTCCCAAAAATCTTATCATTGTGTAAGAAATTTCGTTTTCCCTCTTGCAATATGCCGTTCCTTGCGGTATAATGTATGCGCTAAAGCTATGTAAAATATATACGCCCCCCGAAAGGGGAGGTACTTTAGGAGGATATTACAATGATTTCTGCAGGCGATATTCGCAACGGCATTACCTTTGAGATGGACGGCAAGGTTATGCAGGTCATCGAGTTCCAGCACGTTAAGCCCGGCAAGGGCGCTGCCTTCGTTCGGGTTAAGATGCGCAACGTCATCACCGGCGGCGTGACTGAAACCTCCCTGAACCCCTCTGCCAAGTTCCCCACCGCTTTCATTGAGAGAAAGAAGATGGAGTACTCCTACAACGATGGTTCCCTGTATTACTTCATGGACCAGGAAACCTACGAGCTGGAGCCCCTGGACGGCAGCGTTCTGGATGATGGCTTCAAGTTCGTCAAGGAAAACGACATCTGCACCGTCATGAGCTACAAGGGCAAGGTCTTCGGTGTCGAAGTTCCCAACTTTGTTGACCTGGTCGTTACCGCTACCGAGCCTGGCTTCGCTGGCAACACTGCCACCAACGTCACCAAGCCCGCTACCGTGGAGACCGGCGCTGAGGTCAAGGTGCCCCTCTTCATCAATGAGGGCGACAAGATCCAGATCGATACCCGCACCGGCGAGTACCTGGGCCGCTCCAAGGCTTAATTTTACAGTCATTCAATAGGGGACGATGGCAAATCGTCCCCTTTTTCCAAAAGAGGAAAGGAGTTTTTACCATGACCATTTCTGAAAAGTCCGCCTACCTGAAGGGCCTGATGGACGGCCTGTCCCTGAACACCGAGACCGATGAGGGCAAGATGATCGCTGCCATCGTTGACCTGCTGGGTGATATGGCAAAGCGGATCACTGATATCGAGGAGACCACCATCGCCATCTCTGATGAACTGGATGAGATCGAAGAGGATCTGGATGCCATCGAGGATTATATCCTGGACGAGGAAGAGGACTTCGACGACGAAGAAGACTTCTCTGACGAGTGGGACGAGGATGAGGATTTCGAGGAAGGCTTCGACTTCGGCGATGAGGAGACCACCATCTACGAAGTGGAGTGCGCCTGCGGCGAGATCATCAACTTCGGTGAGGATGTGCTGGAGCAGGGCAGCATGATCTGCCCCAACTGCGGTGAGACCCTGGAGTTCTCCACCGAGGATGACGAGTAATCCGGATAGAAAGCTGCCGCGGTTCTTCCGCGGCAGTTTTTTCGTAAATCGGAAAAGTTTTGCTTGACAGAAGCTTCCTTCAATGCTATAATGTCACCCGTGGTGATTGATTCGCCCGCGATCAATGGGCCTTTAGCTCAGTTGGTTAGAGCCTCCGGCTCATAACCGGATAGTCCCGGGTTCGAATCCCTGAAGGCCCACCAAAGAATTCAGGCCTTCGCCTTAATGATATATAGGGGTATAGCTCAATTGGTAGAGCGGCGGTCTCCAAAACCGTAGGCTCTGGGTTCAAGTCCTAGTGCCCCTGCCA
>JAFQTF010000058.1 GCA_017409205.1 Oscillospiraceae bacterium
AACAGAGGAAACAAGCTGGTCAAATTCACCGTCCCGTCCGGCTAAGAATTCAATATACTCTTTTTCTCTCAGCAACTTACGAATCAGTATTTCAAGCCGCTTTTCTATAAGAAGAGGTTCTTCGATGAACCGATGACCAAAAAACGAAACTGTATATGTGTTCATTGCTGACCAACACCCGCTTTTGCACATAAATAAAGTCACCTGCTTACGGAAATTATAGTATTGCTTACTAAAACAGTCAAGTGCTTGCTGAAACAAGCAGAAAGTAAAAATTAGAAAAAGTATAATAAAGAGGAAATCTTGCTGTAAAGGGTGAATGATATGGGCAAAGATGTTTCCTTTAAGAATAGGGATAGATTTATTCAAATTGGTATTGCAATCGCTACACTGAGAAAGCTCCGTGGAATGTCCCAAGAACAATTAGCTGAAGAAGCAGGGATCAGCCGTTCTCTTCTAAGCTGCATTGAAGCACCCGGCATGGCACACAGTTTTTCTTTGGATGTATTCTTTAGCATAGCTGATGCTTTGAAAGTAGATCCCGCAGAATTGATCAATGCTTCTGTTTTTCCTGATCAAATTTTGAAGAAAAAGCAATAAAAAGATTTACGCCCACCGGTTTGATCCCGGTGGGCGTTCGCTGTTTCGTTTAGTGGCGTCGCTTGGCTTTCTGTAATTTTATCATCAGTTCATCAATGGCATCCGGATATCTACCCGGTGCAATCAATTTGTTGCGGAAATGAAGTAAGCCATGGAGCACAAATCGGTATTCTGACGAACTGAGCACCAATATTCTTTTAGGTTGTTTCATACACAGATCAACTCCTTCCACACGACCTCCGCGGCACGATTGCGGACACTGTTCATCCGTTGAACCCAGTCCCATTGATCGGTTACCTTCAACTGTTCAGTGATACCTTCCTGCTCTGCCAGCTGTGAGGTTAAGTGATCATACATTTCAGTGGCGGTGCGATTGCTGGAAATCTCTTGAACATGGCTGTGGAAGATCTGCGGGCCAAGGGTATCTCTCCTGCCTATCTGGTGACCGACCACATCGGCTTCTATGAACGATATGGCTGGGAATTCTTGTGTATGGTCCAGGGTGACGGTGAGCCCGATATGACTCGGATGTACATTCACAGTTAAAGTACAGTCTTAGAATCATTCCAAAACCTTCACTAAGGTGACATCACCCTTAGGTTCCTCTGTCTTTGACGTGCAGGTTCGAGTCCTGTTGCCCGCACCACATCAGAACAGGCACCCAATGGGGTGCCTGCTTTTCTTACAGCGAAAAAGGACTCGAACCCAGCAAATGCAGATGTCCGGCGGACATCTGCTTGCTGCCGGCCGGACGGCGGCAACTCCTTACGTTTCTCCAATGGAGAAACGGCAGTCGAGTCCTGTTGCCCGCACCCCGTCGGAGCAAGCTTTGTATCACTTGCTCCGACTTTTTTCAAAAGTCAGAGCGCACTCACTCCGCTGCTCCTCCTTTTCAGCCGCGACCCGCTTGCGCTGGGCTCGCGTCTGATGATGAGAACGGTTCGAATCAGAATTGCTTAACTGCACCAAAAAAGTTTGAGCCGGGATCACTCCCGGCTCTGCACTCTCGGCTCCTGGTTTATGATTTTTGCAGGATCCTGCGGATACTCTTTTCGGACAGGTGGTATTTGCGACTCAGTGCAGTCACACCTTCGCCCGATGCGTAGTCGTTGCGGATACGGTCATTCCGGGCTTTCAGCTCGTCTTTGTAATCCGTTTCCTGTCCCCAGGTGTGCCGGGTGCCCGGCTTTCGGGGTATGTAGATGTACACACCGTCGGCGTACTCCTGAATTTTCCGGATCAGCTCCTCCGGCAGGATCTCTTCTGCTTTTATATAGCTCACGGCTGCCTCCTTGTAGAATTTGCTTCATAAGAAAAGCATCGGCTATACAAAGTCAGTATTTTGTTTTTCTTGCATAGCCAACGCTTATGCAGCCATTACATAACGAATCAAAACGCAGATCCTCCTTTTTCCGGGATTCCATCCTATAATATATGGCAAAACGGGAGCACTTGCAATCGCAAAGATTTTTCCGAAAAATCCTTGTCCCGGAAATGGATCCTTCGGAAAAATGTTTGGGAATAGCGTCAGCTTGTTTTCTGTGATAGCATAGAGAAAACTGCAAAGGAAGGTGTCGTACGTGACAGGTTTTCAATATATCGGATTAATAGAACGGCCTGAACTGATGAACAAGGCCGCAGAGTGGTTCCACAGCAAGTGGGGCGTACCGAAGGAATCCTATCTGGCGTGCATGGACGCTTATCTCAGACAGGAAACCGAATTAGGCTGGTTCCTCTGTCTGGATGGTGACAGGATTGCCGGCGGCCTGGGTGTGATCGAAAATGACTTCCATGACCGGCCTGATCTGACACCCAATGTCTGCGCAGTCTATACAGAAGAAAGCTACCGCTGTCAGGGCATTGCCGGGACGCTGCTGAATATGGCGGTGGAGGACTTAAGATCCAGAGGCATTTCTCCTGCCTATCTGGTCACCGACCATACCGGCTTTTATGAGCGGTACGGCTGGGAATTCCTGTGTATGGTTCAGGGTGATGGCGAACCGGATATGACTCGTATGTATATCCACAGATAACACAGGAATGTATTCCAAAGGCACCTCCGGGTGCCTTTTCTCTTTTCCATGGCGCACAGAAAGGGAAACCATATTGCATCCCCTTTACAAATATGATAAAATTAATGAAAATACAAAGGAGATGGCATTATGGCAGCGAAGAAAGTAGGAACCCTCATCAAGGAAGCCCGTCTGGCGGCAGAAATGACCCAGGAGCAGCTGGCCCGGCGAATCTCCGGCCTGTCGGCCTCGGATATCAGCATGGCGGAGCGGGGCCTGAAGGATCTGACCCAGGAACAGCTGAAACGGATCGCCAAGGTCACCGGCGTCACCCAGGCATCCCTGCTGAATGCAGCCAAGGGCTCCGCCAAAAAGACTTCCTCTTCCACTGCGGCCAAGACCTCCATGCGGGTCACTGCCACGGAGAAGCGGCTGGTGGAGCTGTACCGTGAGGCCTCCTCGGATAAAAAGAAGGCTGTCCTCAACGTGCTCCGGGGCAATGACGCCACCGCCGGAGAGATCTTCGACACCATCCTGGAAGGCGTTCAGGATATCATCACCGGAAAATAAGGAAAAGCACCCCGATGGGGTGCTTTTTCGTTTGATGAAATTATTCCGCGGTCAGACTGGCGGGGGCGGCTGCCGTCAGATAGCCGGCAAACTCTTCTGGCGTGATGTCAGCATTTTTGGAGAAGCCCATACCGTCGTTATAGCCATCGGTCACTTCCACATACAGATAGTATGTTCCGGTGGCGTCGCTGCCAACAGGCGCCCAGGCGTACAGATTGGCATCCTCCCGCCCGGAGCCCCAGGTGGTTGCCAGCAGGTCGCAGGTGAAGGAGAGGGTGTCGGAGGGCAGTGTCAGCTGTTCCCGATGGACCTTGCCGCCGTTGGCGTTCCAGCGGCGTTCGGAGCTGTCATTTTGTGCCAGGAAGCTTTCGCCGGATCCGGGAACCAGCTCGTTGGTGATGTGGTACATCATGTAGGTGATCTCCCGGTAATCTTCCCGGCGGAAGGTCACATGATCGTAATCCTTGCTGGTCAGGTCAAAGCCTTCGGGGGGAACCAGATCGATGAGACAGGTGCCTTCCCGAATGGTGAAGGTGCCGTCGCCGTTGTCCGGTTCGCCGGAAAGCAGCCGGTCCCAGACTGCGGCCTTTTCCGCAGCCCCTTCAGGCAGGGTCAGGGCAGGCTGGGGATCGTAGGAAAGGAAGGCTCCGGTGAAGCTGCACTCCGTCACCTCCACGGTGATGCCCATTTCCTGATACAGGGGCGCCATCATCTCGGACATGCCTGCAAACTGCATTTCCTCGGCCAGCGGCAGACAGGTGGCCGGATCCAGATAGATCACAGAATCACAGGTAAGCCGGGAATAATCCATGGCAGGCTGTTCCTCCGCTGTGCCGCCCTGCTGACCGGCGCTGCTCAGGGTGCTGCTGAGGATGGCTTCGATCTCACTGCCGGTCAGGGTGGTCTTCAGACAGATGACATCCCGGCCGTTCCATTGTGTTACCGTTTCGTCCAGAGAAACGCTGGCCGGATTCAGGGAGGCAGGAGCGGCGGCGCGGCGCAGCTCCGCTTCGGTCTGACCGGAGGGAAGCCGCATCCAGAGTCCGCCGGATTTGAGATAGGAAACCAGCTGACCGTCTTCTTCAATGGTGTAATTCTCAGCAAGGGTCTGGGTGGCGTCATTGCCGAAGGTTACATTGGTGGTGACGGAGGTATGGGCGGAAACCGGCTCCAGAGACAGAGCCATTTCCGTAATGGTCTCGGTGGACATATCCATGGTGCCCATTTCTCCGGCATCCAGAGACATGGAAAGGGTAACAATGGTCTCCAGTTGGCTGCAAGGAGTGGCTGCAATGGCCTGCTGCATGTTGGTGGTGATCTGCTCTGCCGTCAGAGCCGCAGGCTCGGTGGGAGCGGGAGCGGCATTGCTGCCGCAGCCGCAGCACAGCAGAGTCGCTGCCAGAGCGAGACAGAGAACGGAACGGCTTTTCTGTTTCATGATAATGCCCTCTTTTGTGTTTTCCTTCCATTATACCACTGCTGTCAACAATGTCGTCTGTGGTTTTTTCGGGATACAGCCGGATCGCCCGGATTATCTGCGGAAAACATCTTGTGTTTCGCCCGGAAAAATGATAAGATAGGCCGGAAGATAACATTTTCTGACGAGGATCTTACTATGAACAGAGAAAACAAGAGAAAACAGTATGAAAAGGGTTACTACAAGACCCATGCCTGTGACGAAAGCTTCACCTGCCGCAACTGTGACCGGCTGGTGGTGCCCATGGGTGCCGGCAGCGACCACCGGAACCACTGCCCCTACTGCCTCCATTCCCTCCATCTGGACATTGAGCCCGGCGACCGGGAAGCAGACTGCGGCGGTATCATGGAGCCCATTGCCGTATGGGTCCGCAAGAACAACGAATGGGCCATCATTCACCGCTGCAAGCGCTGCGGTGATCTGAGCTCCAACCGGGTGGCTGCAGACGACAATCCCATCAAGCTGATGTCCATCGCCATGAAGCCCATCGGCAATCCTCCCTTCCCCATCGAGCGTATGCAGGAGATCAGCGACAGGCTGGAGGAACTGTGATTTCCCTTCCTTCGACTATGACGCACAGAAGCCGTCCCGCCGGGGCGGCTTTTTCTTGCCTTTGAACCGCCGGAGTGGTACAATGACCCCGGTCTGAAAAAGAGGGAAATATATGGATTTCAATCAGATAATACTATATGGTATGGCCTTCGGCGTTGTTCTGGGCGGAATGGATCGGATGCTGGGAAACCGTCTGGGCTTCGGTGACAAATTTGAGCAGGGCTTCCAGCTGCTGGGGCCGGTGGCGCTGTCCATGGCGGGTATCATCTGTCTGGCACCCCTGCTGTCCAGAATTCTGGCCATTGCTGTGGTTCCCCTGTGCCGGTGGATGGGCATGGATCCCGGCATTTTCGGCAGTATTCTGGCCATCGATATGGGAGGCTACCAGCTGGCTATGGATCTCTGTGCCGATCCGGCGCTGGGCGCCTTTTCCGGCATCATCGTGGCGGCGGTCTTTGGCTGCACCGTGGTGTTCACCATTCCCGTGGGACTGGCGGCCATCCCGGCGGAGCAGCGGCCGGATTTTACCCGTGGCATCCTGCTGGGATTCGGGGCCATGCCCGCCGCCATTGCGGTGGGGGGACTGGTCATAGGGATCGACGGGAGCAGTATCCTGTGGAACAGTCTGCCGGTGCTGCTGATCGCTCTGGCGCTGGCAGCCGGTGTCCTGCTGCGGCCGGAGGCAATGATGGCGTTCTTCCGGGGTTTTGCGGCTCTGATCCGGGGCCTGGCCACCCTGGGGCTGACGCTGGCGGCAGCAGCCCACCTGACGGGCGTTGCCATTGTGGAGGGAATGTCTCCCCTGACAGAGGCCATGGAAACGGTTTGCTCCATCTGCATCGTTATGCTGGGCAGCATGCCTCTGGCGGAGCTGATCCAGCGGGTGATGAAAAAGCCCTTTGGCTGGCTCCAGAGCAGAACCGGTCTCAGCGGCACCTGCACCACAGCCCTGTTGCTGGGTATGGTCAGCACCACCCCGGCGCTGGCGCTGCTGTCCCGGATGGACCGCCGGAACCGGACGGTCTGCGCTGCGGGACTGGTCTGCGGCGCCGGCGTGTTCGGCGCCCATCTGGCTTTTACGGTGGGAGTCCAGCCGGGTATGACGGCGGCTCTGCTGGCGGCAAAGATCACAGGAATGGCTCTGGGGCTGCTGCTGGCTCTGACTGTCACCGGCAGGGAACATGAAAAATAACAGGGAAAGGGATGTCCGCAAGGGGCGTCCCTTTGTTTTTGAGCCAATTACAACCAAAATCTGAAAATTCTGTAAAATCGCATAAAATCAATTCTGGATCGATTTTGACAATGTGCAGATTGCACAACAATAAAAACGAAATGATGGCAAAATGAGGAGAATTATGAAGCTGTTCTTGCAGATTGGGAGGGTATAACCGGGCTTTGTCGGGCAGGATTCAGGCAAAACGCAATTTTATGCTTGCAAAAATGCAAAAACCGTTGTATGATTATGACAAATTTTTGGATCCCATCCAAAGTTAAGGAGGAAAAATTATGAAAAAGATGATTTCTGTACTGCTGGTTCTGGCTATGGCTCTGTCCCTGGCTGCCTGCGGCGGCGCTGCTGCTTCCAAGATGACCATGGGCACCGGCGGCACCACCGGCACCTACTACGGCTACGGCGGCGTTCTGGGCCAGTACATCAAGAACAATGCCGGTATCGATGTGACCGTTGTTTCCACCGATGGCTCCAAGGCCAACATCCAGGGCATCGACGCTGGCGACTATCAGCTGGGCACCGTCCAGTCTGACGTTATGGCTTACGCCTGGGAAGGCACCCGTTCCTTCGAGAACGAGGGCAAGATCGATTCCTTCCGCGTTGTGGCCGGTCTGTACGCTGAGTCCGTTCAGCTGATCACCATGGACGAGTCCATCAAGTCCGTTGCCGACCTGAAGGGCAAG
This sequence comes from Oscillospiraceae bacterium, assembly GCA_017409205.1. Classification (GTDB taxonomy): domain Bacteria; phylum Bacillota; class Clostridia; order Oscillospirales; family Oscillospiraceae; genus Faecousia. Next base: position 7,126 of record JAFQTF010000058.1, read on the forward strand.
GCTGTTTCCATCGGCGCTCCCGGCTCCGGCGTTTACTTCAACGCTATGGACGTTCTGGCTGCTGCCGGTCTGACCGAAAACGACATCCAGCCCCAGTATCTGAGCTTCGGTGACTCCACCGACGGCCTGAAGGACGGCAAGATCGATGCAGCCTTCATCGTTGCCGGCGCTCCCACCCCCGCTATCACCGAGCTGTGCACCACCAACAATGCTTATCTGGTGCCCATCGACGGCGAAGTGGCTGAGAACCTGATGGCTTCCTGCCCCTTCTACACCGTTTACAACATCCCCGCCGGCACCTACGCCGGTCAGGCTGAGGATGTGCAGACCGTTACCGTTAAGGCTACCCTGATCGTCAGCGCTGCCGCTTCCGAGGAGGATGTCTACAACCTGACCGCTGCCATCTTCAACAATATCGACGCCATCACCGCTGAGAACGGCAAGGGCGCCGAGCTGAGCATCGAAAATGCCACCAGCGGTATGACCGCTCCCTTCCATGCAGGTGCTGCCAAGTACTTTGCTGAGCAGGGCGTCCAGGTGGACGTGGGCTAATTCAGCCAATGCGAGACCCCCCCGGCTGCGGCGAAGCTTCGCCGCAGCCTTTTTATTAAACTATCCCAAGGAGGCGCCTATGGCATTGTTCGGCAAGAAAAAGGATGCCGCCGTCCAGGAACCTATGGATCTGGATGCGGTGATGAGAAAGTTTGACCGGGAATCCAACACCCGGATCTGGGAAGGCAAGCCCAAAATGGCAGTTACCTGCATTCTGGCGGTCTTCTCCCTGTTCTGTATTTATGTTACCCTGTTCACCAGCTGGCTGGAGGAGATCCGCCTGACCTCCTTCGTAGCCTTCATCATTTTTATCGGCTATCTGGTGTTCCCTGCCCGCAAGGGTGTCCAGAAGGTCAACCACATTCCCTGGTATGACATCGTTCTGATGCTCATGGGTACCGGCGCATTCCTGTATTACACCGCCAACGCCATGACCATCATCCAGCAGGGCAGCAAGTTTGAGGTCTATCAGATCATCATCGGCATCATGGGCATCATCTCCCTGATGGAGGTCTGCCGCCGCAGCGTGGGTATTCCCATTCTGGTGATCGCCGGCTGTCTGGTGGCCTATGCCCTGATCTGGGGTCTGGCCAATCCTTCTCTGTGGGGCAAGCTGAACTATACCGTCCGGTACCTGTTCTACTCCAAGGAAGGCATCCTCTCCACCCCCATCAATGTCTGCTCCAAGTTCATCGTGGTGTTTATCATCTTCGGCGCCTTCCTGGAGCGCACCGGCATCGGTGAGTTCTTTATCAATATCTCCAATGCCATCGTGGGCGGCTTCTCCGGCGGCCCTGCCAAGGTGGCCGTGGTGGTCAGCGCTATGGAAGGCATGGTATCCGGCTCTTCTGTTGCCAATACCGTGGGCTCCGGCTCCGTTACCATCCCCCTGATGAAAAAGACCGGCTATAAGCCGGAGTTTGCTGCTGCTTCCGAGGCTGCTGCCTCCACCGGCGGTCAGATCATGCCCCCCATCATGGGCGCCGCCGCTTTCCTGATGGCGGACTATGTGGGCGTTCCCTACAGCAATATTGTGGTCCGGGCCATTCTGCCGGCTGTGCTGTACTTTGCCGGTATCTTCATCGCCGTCCATCTGGAGGCGAAGAAGGAAGGCCTGCGGGGCCTGACCAAGGAAGAGCTGCCCCGGCTGAAGCCCCTGCTGAAGCAGAGCTACCTGCTGCTGCCTCTGATCCTGCTGGTCTATCTGGTGGGCACCAGCCAGCGCTCCATCCAGTATGCCGCTGCCATCGCCATCATCGCCGCCATTGTGGTGAGCCTGTTCAACAAGCATAACCGCATCACCCTGGGTAAGATCTGGGAGGCTCTGGCCGCCGGTGGTCAGGGTATGATCACTGTGGCTGCTGCCTGCGGCGTGGCCGGTATCATTGCCGGCACCATCACCATGACCGGCCTTGCCAACATGATGATCAACGGCATCGTGGCACTGGCAGGCAACCAGGTCATCATTGCCCTGTTCCTGACCATGCTGTGCTGCATCGTGCTGGGTATGGGTGTTCCTACCACCGCCAACTACTGCATCATGGCTGCCACCTGCGCCCCCATCCTGGTGCGCATGGGTGTGCCCACCATTGCAGCCCATTTCTTCGTGTTCTACTTCGGCATCGTGGCCGACCTGACCCCGCCCGTGGCTCTGGCCGCCTATGCAGGCGCCGCCATTGCCCAGGCAAATCCCATGAAGACCGCCTTCACCGCCACCAAGCTGGCCATCGGCGCCTTCATCGTGCCCTATGTGTTTGCACTGAATCCTGCCATGCTCTTCGTGGATACCACCGTGTGGGAGGTCATCCTGATCTGCATCACCTCCTTTGCCGGTATCTTTGGCGTGTCTGCCGCTCTGGAAGGCTGGATCCTGCACCACATGCGGTGGTATGAGCGTATTCTCAGCGCCGCCGGCGGCCTGATGCTGATCTATCCCGGTCTGGTCACCGATACCCTGGGCCTGTGCCTGGTGGCACTGGTTCTGGTGCTCCAGATCACCAGCCGGAAGAAGGCTGCGGCCCAGACCCTGTAAGTTTCTGATTAAAAAGACCGAATCCGTATGGATTCGGTCTTTTTGTTTTGGGCGTCAGGAAACGGAAACGGATGATGTGTTTCACAAATTGTGCAAAAATTGCACTCGGTGTTTTTCAACAGAAAGATTGTGCTAATGTGAAGTGCATGCGAATAAATTCGGAGATTCTCAAGAAATGCGGTGTAAAAATCCATGAATTCAGGGAAGTGGATTTGTGCAAAAAATAGAAAGTCAATGTTTCTGTAAAAATACACTTGCATTTTATCGGGTAATACGATATCTTAATTTCAGAAAAGTTGCAGAAACAGTTGCACGAAAAAGAGGAAATGCGCTCCTCCCGGATGGTATTCAACGGAAAAATGTGCCGGTGGTCTCCGACCGCTTCGGCGTGATGATCGAAATAAAGGAGTAATGAATTATGCAGCGAGCAGCGGGCGTCCTGATGCCCATTTCCAGCCTGCCGGGCAACTACGGTATCGGCTGCTTCTCCAAAGAAGCCTATGCCTTTGTGGACTGGATCCGGGATGCAGGCCAGACCTTCTGGCAGATCCTTCCCATCCATCCCACTTCCTATGGCGACTCTCCGTATCAGTCCTTCTCCACCTTTGCGGGCAACCCCTATTTTATTGATCTGGAAGCGCTGATCGATGAGGGAGTTCTGGCCCGGGAGGAATGTGCCGGCCGGAATTTCGGCAGCCGGGAGGATGATATCGACTATGAGGCCCTGTACAAAAACCGGTATTCCCTGCTGCGGCTGGCCTATCAGCGGAGCAATATCAGCGAAAACCCGGAATATCAGAAGTTCCTTTGGGAAAACCGCTGGTGGCTGGAGGATTACGCCCTGTTCATGGCGCTGAAGGATTTCTTCGGCGGCAAATGCTGGTATGAGTGGCCGGAGGACATCCGGCTGCGCTGGGGCTTTGCCATGGACTACTACCGCCGGGAGCTGTATTTTGATATTGAATTCCAGATGTATCTGCAGTTTCAGTTCTTCCGGCAGTACTGGCAGCTGAAGCAGTATGCCAATGAGCAGAATATTCAGATCATCGGTGATATCCCCATTTATGTGGCCATGGACAGCGCCGACACATGGGCCCATCCGGAGCTGTTCCAGCTGGACGAAAACAATATGCCCACGACGGTTGCCGGTTGTCCCCCGGATGGCTTCTCTGCCACCGGCCAGCTCTGGGGCAATCCTCTGTACCGCTGGGATTACCATGCCCAGACCGGATACAGCTGGTGGCTCAGCCGTCTGAGCTATGTGTTCCGGCTTTATGATGTGACCCGGATCGATCATTTCCGGGGCTTCGACGAATATTATTCCATCCCTTATGGGGAAACCACGGCCCAAAACGGCCATTGGGAAAAGGGTCCCGGCATTGACCTGTTCCGCTGTGCCGAGCGCAGCCTTGGCTGGCACGAGGTCATTGCCGAGGATCTGGGTTATGTGACGGATTCCGTCCGGCAACTGGTTCGGGATTCCGGCTTCCCCGGCATGAAGGTGCTGGAATTTGCCTTTGATTCCCGGGATTCCGGCTCTGCCAACGATTATCTGCCCCATAACTACACCACCAATGCAGTGGTATACACCGGCACCCATGACAACGAGACGCTGGTGGGCTGGTTCGATACCATCTGCTGCAAGGACCGGTGTCTGGCCCGGCACTACATCTGTGATTTCTATACCCCCGAGGAGGAGATCCATCTGCCCTTCATCTCCCTGGCTATGAGCAGCGTTGCCAAGTACTGCATCGTGCCCATTCAGGACTGGCTGGGTCTGGACAATTCCTGCCGTACCAATACCCCCTCCACCATCGGCTGCAACTGGCGCTGGCGGGCGGCAAAGGCACAGCTCAGCGTTGAGCTGCGGGACAAGATGCTGCGCTATGTCCGGCGCTACGGACGCATGAACTGGTCCAACGACCGGAGGCTTACCGACTGATTTTTTGTGGGTTTCGGGGAATACCGCACCCCGTTTCCCGTTCCTCCTTATTTTGGGAATACCCCGGTTTTGCCGGGGTGATTCCGAACATTCCGGGCACTGACTTCCGCCCGTTTTTCATACAGCCTTCCCTTCAAAAAAATAGAGCTGTCTCTGGAACATTTCCAGAGGCAGCTCCGTTTTTAGGCTGAATTTATTCCGGATCCCGCCGGGCGCAGCTGGCGCGCTCCACGATGCGGTGGGGAACGATGATCTTGGTGGGACGCAGGTTGGGATTGTCCATGCAGCTGATGATCTGGGTAGCGGCTTCCTGACCCAGCTGATAGGAATGGATATCCACAGAGGTGAGCTGGGGTTCTGCCAGTTGACTGAAGAGGGAATTGTTGAAGGTAATGATGGAGATATCCTCCGGAATGGACAGCTTCCTCTTTGCACAGGCCCGTTCCAGTGCAAGGGCAAGCAGATCCTCGCCGACCACAAAGGCGGTGGGACGATCCTCACGGGCCAGCAGAGACATCAATGCCTCATCACTGGCGTGGACATTTTCCATTTCCACGCTGTATTCTTCCGGCACGGTGATGCCGTGGAGCATCATGGACAACTGCCAGCCGGTATGGCGGTCAGAGGCAAACACAAAATCCTTGCGGCCGCCCAGATAGCCAATGCGCCGGTGGCCCAGATCATAGAGGTAGTCGGTGGCCTCCCGGCTGGCCAGCAGATTGTCGTTGTCGATGCTGAGTGTCTGGCCTGCCAGTTCCTGGGGCTTACCCACGATGACATACAGAATACCGCGTTCGCACAGATAATCGGTAACCGGGTCATTTTTTCGGGAATAGAGCAGGATAAAACCATCCATCCGGCCGCTTAGGTGCAGGGTCTTCACGGAGCGAAGCAGCTCTTCGGGATCACGGCCGGTGACAACGGTACTGGCGATCTGCTTCTGGTTGCACACCTGACTGATGCCCCGGATGGCCTTCAGGAAGAAGTTATTTTCAAAGGTATCCATGCCCGCAGGAGGCAGCACGATGCCGATCATTTTGATGGGGGTGGCGGGGGTCTCTGCAGGTGCAGCCGGCTCATAGCCCAGTTCGGCCATGGCCTTGCGCACACGCTCCTGGGTTTCACGGCTGATTGCAGGATTGTTGTTGCAAACTCTGGAAACGGTGGATGTGGAGACGCCTGCCAGAGCGGCCACGTCCCGGATGGTAACTGCCATAATATTTGCTCCTTATCGGGTGTTTTGTTTATTGTAATCCATTGAAATACCGGTGTCAACGTTTTTGCCCGGTTTTGGCCAGCGGAACAGCCTTTGGGGAGCGAAAAGTTACATAAATTTTGGTTTTCCGATTTGTGCAAACAGCAGAAACCGCTGATGTAATTTGAAATTATGCAATAAATCGCATATAGTAGTGCGAAGAAAAATGTATTTGATTGCGCATCGTCTGCAGAAACATACCGCAGGCGATGGACGGAAAGAGGTTCCATTTATGGCGATCACAAAAAAATGGTGGCACGACAAGGTTGCCTACCAGATCTACCCCAAAAGCTTCCGGGATACGGATGGCGATGGCGTGGGTGATCTGCGGGGCATCACCCAAAAGCTGGATTATCTGAAAGACCTGGGCATTGATATCCTCTGGATCTGCCCGGTGTACCCCTCTCCTTTTGTGGATCAGGGCTATGATATTTCCGATTATTATGATATCGATCCCGCCTTCGGTACTATGGCGGATCTGGAGGAACTGCTGGCGGAGGCAAAGAAGCGGGATATGTATATCCTGATGGATCTGGTCATCAACCACTGCTCCGATCAGCATCCGTGGTTCCGGAAGGCTTTGCAGGATCCCTTCGGAAAATACGGCGATTATTTCTATTTCCGCAGGGGCGAAAATGGCCTGCCGCCCAGCAACACCCGCTCCTATTTCGGCGGAAGCACCTGGGAAAAGGTACCGGGGTATGAGGATCTGTATTACTTCCATGCCTATGCCGCTGCCCAGCCGGATCTGAACTGGGAAAATCCGGAGGTCCTGGATGAGTTGTATACTATGGTGAACTGGTGGCTGGAAAAGGGCGTTGCGGGTTTCCGTATCGATGCCATCATCAATATCCAGAAGGATATCTCCTTCCCCAGCTATCCTCCGGATGGCGAGGATGGAATGGCCACCGTGGTCCGGATGGTGGAAAGCGTGGAGGGTGTGAATGAAAAACTCCAGGCACTGAAGAAAAACACCTTCGACAGGTATGACGCCCTGACTGTGGGTGAGGTTTTTAACATGCGAAAGGATGCGCTGGATGCCTTCGTGGGGGAAAACGGCCATTTTTCCACCATGTTCGATTTCTCCGTCAACTGCCTTTCCGATGGCCCCGGCGGCTGGTACCGGAACCGGGAGATCACGTTCCGGGATTTCCGGGAAACACTGTTCCACTCCCAGCTGGAATGTCAGGGAATCGGCTTCCTGGCCAATTTCCTGGAAAATCATGACGAGCCCAGAGGTAGCAGCCGGTATCTGCCGCCCTGCGTCCGAAATGAGCAGGGCATGAAGATGCTGGCTACCGTCAGTATTTTGCTGCGGGGTATCCCCTTCCTGTTCCAGGGTCAGGAGATTGGCATGACCAACTGCCCCATGGTCAGCGTGGAGGAATACAACGATATCAACACCAAAGCGGAATATGCCCTGTGTCGTCAGGCGGGCCTTTCGGACCGGGAGGCGTTGAATGTCTGCCAGAGGTTCAGCCGGGACAACGGCCGTACCCCCATGCAGTGGGATGCTTCCCCCAATGCCGGCTTCACCACCGGAACTCCCTGGCTGAAGGTGAATCCCAACTATGTGGATATCAATGTGGCGGAGCAGGAGGGCCGGGAGGATTCCATCCTGAATTATTACAGGCGGCTCATCGCCCTGCGGAAATCCCCGGAATACCGGGAGGTATTTACCTACGGCGAATTTGTCCCTCTGTTCAGGGAAGCGGAAAATATTCTTGCCTATCGCCGGGTTCTGGAGGGCAGGGAGACCGTGGTCATTGCCAATTTCGGCCCTGAAGAGGCGGTACTTCCGGCAGATACCTTCCGGGATCATCGGCTGCTGCTGACCAATGCCCCCGCAGAGACCGCTTCCGGCGCCATCACTCTGAAAAGCGCTCAGGTTATCGTACTTGGCCGCTGAATGAGGATTTCGCAGATGGCGGATTCTCCGTTCGCTGGGAGAGCGACTCTGACAGCCTCTGGGGCCTGTTGTGATCTGCAGGAAAAACGACCCTGTACCAAGCCCGCAGCTGCCTACCCACACATCTTCTGATGTGTGGGTTTTCGTTTTTTGGTATATTCTGTATTCGGTGAGAAAGTCACAGAAGAAGGAACGAGGCATGGCTATAATAAAGCCACAAAGAACAAAACACCAAACAAACGGAGGTAATACCTATGAAATATATCTGTGATGTCTGCGGCTGGGAATATGACGAAGCGCTGGGCTGTCCCGAAAAGGACATTGCCCCCGGCACCAAATGGGAAGAGCTTCCCGAAGATTTTGAGTGCCCCCTGTGCTATGTGGGCAAGGAGCAGTTCTCCGAAGCGTAAACGGAGGACGCTCTTCCACCGGCTGTACCGAACTCCTCTGCGGTACAGCCGGTACATAAAAGGTTATAGGTTAGCTGATGCTAACTCATAATACAAGAAAAACTACTTATACTAAACTGAAATCAAAGAAAAAGGAGCGTATGATTATGTCTATGATCAACAAGGAAATCGGTGCCTTCACCGCACAAGCTTATGTGAACAATTCATTCAAGGCCGTTACCAAGGAGGATATCCTGGGTAAGTGGAGCGTATTTTTCTTCTATCCCGCTGACTTTACCTTTGTCTGCCCCACCGAGCTGGAGGATCTGGCCAATATCTATGACAAGTTCGTGGCAGCGGGCTGCGAGATCTACTCCGTCTCCACCGACACCCACTTTGTCCACAAGGCCTGGCACGATGCCTCCGACCGGATCAAGAAGATCCGCTATCCCATGCTGGCGGATCCCACCCATGCCATCAGCAAGGACTTTGAAGTTCTCATTGAGGCCGACGGTATGGCTGAGCGGGGCACCTTCGTCATCAATCCCGAGGGCAGGATCGTGTCCTATGAGGTCAGCGCAGGCAATGTAGGCCGGAATGCCGATGAGCTGTTCCGGAAGCTGCAGGCGCTGCAGTTCGTTCATGAACATGGCGATGAGGTATGCCCTGCCAAGTGGCAGCCCGGCGCCGAGACGCTGAAGCCCAGTCTGGATCTGGTGGGCATGCTGTAAGGTGTACCAGCCAGTGCCGGGGAAACCCGGCACTGGTGTTGAGCTAAATGATCGTTTATCTTAGCAAGGAGATGTTACTTTCTTGTCACCGAACAAGAAAGTAACCAAAGAAGTCGTCTTAAGGGGGACTTTTCAAAAAGCCGTCCCCCTTAAGAAGCCCCCTCCTGTGCTGTCAGGCCGGTTGGTTTTAACACGGAGGCGGGAATGTTCCGATTCCCGCCCATCCGTCCTCAGTACCACCCCATTTGGGCAGAAATCGGGACATTTCTGCCCAAATCAGGATCCAGGTTAAGGTGCTCCAGCGCCTATGGCAATGCGGCCGGGGGATTCACAAGGGGACGGCTGGGGCGCGCGGGAGCGCGACTTACAGGACCCCTTGTGCCTGCTTCTTTTGGTACTTTTCTTGCAGGAGCAAGAAAAGTACATTCCATCCCATAGGATGAGAAACGATCATTTATCTGAACAAACCTATGAAATAGAAAGGAGACTTTCTTATGAATAATCTGTATGATGTAATCGTAATCGGCGGCGGGCCGGCTGGCCTGACAGCCGCTTTGTATCTTGCCCGGGCCCGGTATCGCACCCTGGTGGTGGAAAAAGAAAAATTTGGCGGTCAGATCACCATTACCCATGAAGTGGTGAACTACCCCGGTGTGAAGAAAACCACCGGCGAAGCCCTTACCGCCACTATGCGCGCCCAGGCCGAAGCCTTCGGTGCGGAGTTCCTGCTGGCGGAGGTGGAGGGACTGGAGCTGGATGGAGAGATCAAGACCGTCCGGACTGCCCGGGGCGAGCGGAAGGCCTTCGGTGTGCTGCTGGCCACCGGCGCCCATCCCAGACAGGTGGGCTTCCGGGGAGAGGCGGAGTTCCGGGGCCGGGGCGTGGCCTACTGTGCCACCTGTGACGGGGAATTCTTCACCGGGAAAGAGGTCTTTGTGGTGGGCGGCGGCTTCGCGGCTGCGGAAGAGGCCGTGTTTTTGACCAAGTATGCACGCCATGTGACCATTCTGGTCCGGGGCGAGGACTTTACCTGTGCCGCCGGTGTGGCTGAGGCTGCCCGGAAGCATCCGAAGATCACCGTACTGTGCAACACCGAGGTGGAGGAGGTGCAGGGGGACAGTGTCCTCCGGGCCATCCGCTACCGGAACAACAGGACCGGCCAGGTCACCGAGTACCGGGCCGAAGCCGGGGAGAATATCGGCGTTTTCGTCTTTGCCGGCTATGCCCCCGCCACCGCGCTGGTGAAGGGACTTGCAAAACTGGATGACCAGGGCTATGTGGAAACGGACAGGAATCAGAAAACCAGTATCGACGGCCTTTATGCTGCGGGAGATGTCTGCGTCAAGCAGCTGCGGCAGGTGGTTACTGCGGTGTCGGATGGCGCCGTTGCGGCCACGGAGCTGGAAAAACATGCCGCCCGGATGCAGCGAAAGACCGGCATCCACCCGGAGAAGCCTGCTGCACAGCAGACCCGGGATCCCTCCCCTGCCGCCGGAAAGAGTTCTCTGTTTGACGGGGATATGCTGGCCCAGCTGAACGCTGTTTTTGGCCGGATGGCAGGCAGCCTGATTTTGCGGGTTTCTCTGGATGACCGGCCCGTATCTGCTGAACTGAAGGCATACATGGAGGAACTGGCTGCGCTGACGGACAAACTGTCTCTGGAGATCACCCCCGGCGGCGAAGCTGCCCCCTGCGTCCAGGTCTGCCGGGCTGACGGAACCGAGACGGGCCTTGCTTTCCACGGTGTACCCGGAGGGCATGAATTCACCTCTTTTGTGCTGGGACTTTACAATGCGGCAGGCCCCGGCCAGCCTCTGGAAGCAAACGTCCGCAGGGATATTGCCGCTCTGGGGAAGAAGGATCTGCAGGTGCTGGTGTCCTTAAGCTGCACCATGTGCCCGGAGTTGGTGACTGCTGCCCAGCGGATCGCCGCGGAGAACCCCAATGTGACGGCGGAGGTTTATGATCTGACCCATTTCCCTGCCCTGCGGGAGAAGTACAATGTTATGAGTGTTCCCTGCCTGGTGGTGAACGGCGGCGAGAAGATCAGCTTCGGCAAGAAAAATATCCGCCAGCTGCTGCAGCTGCTGGCAGGATAAAAGGGTGGAAAAATCCTGCATCCTGTGGTAAAATAAAGAAAAACCAATGGAGGGATCATAATGCCTGTGAAAAAAGAGATTCATGCCGGCGTTCAGGAAGCCGGATCTGTTCCCGACGCCCTGCTGGTGGATGTACGCAACGATTTTGAGTACAATACCGGCCATATTCCCGGCAGCTTCAATCTGGCTCTGAGCCGGATCCTGAAGGAAGCGGAGGAGCAGCTGCCCGATAAGGCCCAGCCCCTCTATATCTACTGTCAGAGCGGTGCCCGCAGCGCAAGGGCCGCCAAACTGCTGGAACTGATGGGCTATGAGAATGTTACGGATATCGGCGGCATCGCCGACTACACCGGCCCCAGGGAAAAATAAAAATAACCCGCCCTGCAAAGGGCGGGTTTGCTGTATTTTGCGATATATCAGTCCAGAACGGGAGTCCAGGCCAGAGCCATGATCTCGTCAATATCGCTCATATTGGTGATCAGCCCCAGACGGACATAGTTCTCGGTGATCTCCCGCAGAGATGCTTCGGTGCACTCATCGGAGACACCGAACTGTAGGAAGCTGTTCAGCAGGACGTTCATGTCGAAGCCGCCGCCGTTCCGGCCCCTGTGCATCAGAAACAGGGTGGCGTCAGCGCCGTTCTCACGCACCCAGCAGTGAGCCTTCTGGACACGCTGAACGCTCTTATTGGCATGACCGGTACCCAGAGCTTCCACCTTCGCACCGGCTTGGTCTACGGTGACGGAACCATCTTGGTATCGCCCGCAATCATGGGGGCAGATTCCTCTGCACCGCAGGCAGTCAGGGACAGAAATATGGAAACGGAATAACAAAACCCCGCCTGCGGCTGCAGACGGGGCAGTATTTATACCATTTGCTCCGGATGGAACACGTCGTCAAAGCGCTCTGCGGTCAGATATCCCAGAGCAACACAGGCCTCCTTCAGACTGGTATTTTCCCTGTAGGCCTTTTTGGCAACCCTGGCGGCGTTTTCGTAGCCAATGTGGGGGTTCAGAGCGGTGACCAGCATCAGGGAGTTATGGAGATTCTGCTGCATTTTTTCCCGGTTGGGCCGGATGCCCGCCACACAGTGCCGGTGGAAGGTGCCCATGCAGTCTGCCAGCAGCCGGGCAGACTGGAGGAAATTGTAGATCAGCACCGGCATGAACACATTCAGCTGGAAATTGCCCTGGCTTGCGGCAATGCCGATGGCAGTATCGTTGCCCATGACCTGCACCGCCACCATGGTGACAGCTTCGCACTGGGTGGGATTTACCTTGCCGGGCATGATGGAGGAGCCGGGCTCATTTTCCGGGATGAAGATCTCCCCCAGACCCAGCCGGGGGCCGGAAGAGAGCCAGCGGATATCATTGGCGATCTTCATCAGATCTGCCGCCAGAGCCTTCAGGGCACCGTGGGCAAAGACCAGTTCATCTTTGGAGGTCAGGGCGTGAAATTTGTTGGGAGCGGTGACAAACTGTCTGCCGGTCAGCCGGGAGACCGCTTCGGCAACGGCGGTATCGAAACCGGCGGGAGCATTCAGTCCGGTGCCCACGGCAGTGCCGCCCAGAGCCAGCTCCTTCAAAGGCGGCAGGGAAGCCAGAATCAGCTGCTTATCTCGTTCCAGACTGGTTCTCCAGCCGGAGATCTCCTGAGAAAAGGAAATGGGAGTGGCATCCTGCAGATGGGTGCGGCCGGATTTGACGATGCCTGCATTTTCCTTCTCCAGCCGGAGAAAGGCGGAGATCAGAATGTCGATGGCAGGGATCACCCGGTCTTCCAGGATCAGCACCGCGGCGATGTGCATAGCAGTGGGAAAGGTATCGTTGGAGGACTGAGACATGTTCACATCATCATTGGGGTGCAGCAGCTTCCTTCCGGCTATCTCGCTGCCCCGGTTTGCGATGACTTCATTGGCGTTCATATTGCTCTGCGTACCGGAGCCGGTCTGCCATACCACAAGGGGGAAGTGGCTGTTCAGACTGCCGCTGATGACTTCGTCACAGGCAGCGCAGATGGCAGCGTATTTTTCTGCTGTCATTTTTTCCGGCTTCAGGGCGTGGTTTGCCATGGCGGCAGCCTTTTTGAGGATGCCGAAGGCCTGGGTGATTTCCCGGGGCATGGTTTCCAGCCCTACGCCGATGGGGAAATTTTCCACACTCCGCTGGGTCTGGGCGCCCCAGTATTTTCCGGCAGGCACCCGGACTTCACCCATGGAATCATGTTCGATGCGGTATTCCATGCTGTTCTCCTTATATCCGGGCCACGCCGGTTCGTCTGGCGGCTTCTGCCACAGCCTTCGCCACGGCAGGAGCCACCCGGGGGTCGAAGGGCCTGGGGATGATGTAATCCTCGCTGCGCTCTTCATCGGAGATCAGATCGGCCAGTGCCATGGCAGCGGCCAGCTTCATCTCCTCGTTGATATCGGAGGCTCTTACATCAAAGGCGCCCCGGAACACGCCGGGAAAGGCCAGCACATTGTTGATCTGGTTGGGATAGTCACTGCGGCCGGTGGACACAATCCGGGCGCCGCCTGCCTTTGCCTCCTCCGGGAAGATTTCCGGTGTGGGATTGGCGCAGGCAAAGATGATGGCATCCCGGTTCATCCGGCTCACCATTTCCCGGGTGACGATGCCGGGGGCAGAGGTGCCAATGAACACATCGGCGCCCACCAGCTTTTCTGCCAGTGTACCGGGTGTCTGATCGGGATTGGTACGCTTCGCCATTTCTGCCTGGGCCCAGTTCATGCCGGGGCAGCCCTCATAGAGGGCGCCCTGCTTGTCGCACATGGTAATGTTGGTAAAGCCTACGCTGAGCAGCAGCTTTACGATGGAAATGCCGGCAGCGCCTGCGCCCACGGTGACGATCTTCACGTCCTCCTTTTTCTTGCCCACCACCTTCAGGGCATTGGTCAGGCCTGCCTGAGTGACGATGGCAGTACCATGCTGATCATCGTGGAAAATGGGGATGTCGCAGACCTCCTTCAGCTTCCGCTCGATCTCGAAGCACCGGGGGGCGGAGATATCCTCCAGATTGATGCCGCCGAAGGAACCGGAGATCATGTACACCGTACGGACGATCTCCTCTACCTCCTTGCTTTTGACGCACAGAGGGAAGGCGTCCACATCGGCAAAGGCCTTGAACAGCACGCACTTGCCCTCCATGACGGGCATGCCCGCCTCGGGGCCGATATCTCCCAGACCCAGCACGGCGGTGCCGTCGGTAATGACGGCGCAGAGGTTGTGGCGGCGGGTCAGTTCGTAGGATTTTGATACATCGTTTTTGATCTCCACACAGGGCTGGGCCACGCCGGGGGTATAGGCCAGGGAGAGATCCTCCTTGGTGGCCACGGGCACAGTTGCCACCACTTCAATTTTGCCCTGCCACTGCCGATGCAGCTTCAGGGATTCTTCTGCGTAATTCATAGGAATTCCTCCTGAAAAATGAGTTATATGGATAGTACCACATTTCACCACCCTTTGACAATCCCCCCGGGGGAAGTTTCTGAACGGAAATCCTCCTTTCGGCAGGAAGGGACAGTATGCAGAATTTGACTTTCCATCCCGGCCATGATATGATAAAAATAACCGACAGGAGGAATTTTTCATGCAGTTTCTTGCTTATGTACTGTTTGTGGCCGGGATCGTGGCCGCAGATCAGTTTACCAAATATCTGACAGTTGCCAATATCGCCCTGTATGAGGACATCCCCTTCATCCCCGGACTGCTGCAGCTGACCTATGTGCAGAATACCGGCGCGGCATTCTCCTCTTTTGAGGGACAGCAGTGGCTGTTTGCTCTGATCTTTGTGTTCTTCACGGGACTGGTGCTCTGGGAATACTTCAAAAAGCCCATGGGCTTCACCACGCTGGAGCGGTGGTGCATTGCTGCCATCTACGGCGGCGGTCTGGGCAACATGATCGACCGGGTCCGGATGGGCTACGTGGTGGACATGATCGAGACAACCTTCATCGAGTTCCCAGTGTTCAATGTGGCCGACTGCTTCATCACCTGCGGATGTATTCTGATGATGATCCATCTGGTGCTGTTCAACAAGGAATTCTGGAAGGATGAGAAGAAAAAATGATCCTCACCGCTGATATCCCCGGAGAGCGTCTGGACGCATTCCTGGCCCGCTGCGCCGACAATTTAAGCCGCAGCGCTGCCCAGAAGCTGATCGAAGAGGGCCTTGTGACCCGAAACGGCAGACCCGGAAAGAAAAATGATAAATTGAATGTGGGAGATACTGTGGAATACACCATCCCCCAGCCCAAAGAGGTGGACATCACCGCCACGGAAATGCCGCTGGACATCGTCTACGAGGATGATGACCTGCTGGTGATCAACAAGCCCAAGGGGCTGGTGGTGCATCCCGCAGCCGGCCATCAGGATGATACACTTGTAAACGGCCTGCTGTATGCACTGGGAGATGACCTGTCCGGTATCAATGGTGAGCTGCGGCCCGGTATCGTCCACCGCATTGACAAGGATACCTCCGGTCTGCTGGCAGTCGCCAAGAATGACTATGCCCATACCTTCCTGGCCAGTCAGCTGAAGGATCACTCCATGGCCCGGACTTATGAGGCCATTGTCTGCGGCTCCTTCCGGGAGGACAGCGGCACTGTGGATGCGCCCATCGGACGGCATCCTTCCGACCGGAAGAAGATGTGTGTCACGGAGCGCAATTCCCGCCATGCCGTTACCCACTGGGAAGTTGTCGCCCGGTACCGGGGTTATACCCATATCCGCTGTAAGCTGGAGACCGGCCGTACCCACCAGATCCGGGTGCACATGGCGCATATTGGTCATCCCATTCTGGGTGATACTGTCTATGGTCATAAAAAACCGGAACTGGGACAGGACAGCCAGTGCCTCCATGCCGGCGCTTTGTGCTTTACCCATCCCCGCACCGGCCGGCCGGTCATGGTGTTTGCCCCCCTGCCCCAGTATTTCCAGGATGTGCTGGCGAAGCTGCAGAAGATGAATTAAACGACAGAAAGGAGCCTCCCATGGGTATTTTTTCCGATGTCCTGCTGACCGTGGACTTTGACCGGACCCTCACCGGACCGGATTCCCGGATCCCGGAGCGGAATCTCACTGCCATCCGGTATTTTATGGAAAACGGCGGCGTTTTCACTGTCAATACCGGCCGGAGCCTGCCCATGACGAAGGTGTTCCGGGATATCGTGCCGGTCAATGCGCCGCTGCTGCTGTACAACGGCTCCGCTGCCTATGATTTGCAGAAAAAGCAGATCCTGAACGCGGCTCTGATCCCTCTGGATCAGGAGGCCACCATCCGGCGGACCATGGAACTGTTCCCGGATATGACTGTGGAGATCCAGGGGCTGGATGCCCATTATATTTTTGAAGAAAATCCCGCCTGGGATGCCTTCAGCGAAGGCAATCAGTGTGCCTGGGCCCATGCCCAGCCTGGCGATGATCTGGGCCCCTTCCTGAAGTTTGCCCTGTATGGGCGCATCGGAAGCGCCAGTGTAGCAGCCCTGTACGAGTATACCCGGGAGGAGCTGCGTCAGTTTGACGAAGCAGAGGCTATCCTGCGGGAGGAATTCGGCCAGTTCTGCGAAGTGTTCCGGGCGGCGCCCAAGATCATCGATATCCACGCCAGGGGCGTTTCCAAGGCCAATGCAGCCAGAACCCTGCAAAAGGAGCTGGGCCGCTCCATTCTGGTGTGCGTGGGCGACGGAGAAAACGATCTGACCATGCTGCATGATGCGGACTATGCTTTCTCCCCCGCGGACGCCATTGTGGCGAAGCAGTTTCCCAACGTGTGCAAATGCGCTGACGGTGCTGTGGCAGACGTGATTTACCAAAAAATCCCGGAGATCCTGAAAATTAAGGCTTGACAACTGTCCTTTTCTATGGTAAAATGCTCTGGCTGAATCAAAACAGCATAGAGATTCGCGGGTGTAGTTCAATGGTAGAACACCAGCCTTCCAAGCTGGATACGCGGGTCCGATTCCCGTCACCCGCTCCATTCAACATGCGCCAGTAGCTCAGCTGGATAGAGCAACTGCCTTCTAAGCAGTAGGTCAGGGGTTCGAGTCCCTTCTGGCGTGCCAATCTCTTCGGGTGCTGATTCAGCCAAGCAATATGGTGGGTGTGGCCTAGTTGGCTAAGGCGTCAGATTGTGGCTCTGAAGATCGTGGGTTCAAGTCCCATCATCCACCCCAGAAAAAAGAAAGGATACCATCTGGTATCCTTTCTTTTTTATTTCTGATGGGACTTGAAAAACTGAATGCAATGCTCCGATGGAGCATTGCTCGATGCGGGCTTGACCGCATCGACACCTTAATGTTACAAGTCCCATCATCCTGTTCCGAAAAAGTACCTGCCTGGATGCAGTTTCCAGACAGGTACTTCTTTTTTATGTTGGAATGATGCCCGGAACCGGATATTGTTCCAGGAGATACGAAAACTCCCTGTACCGCAATACAGGGAGTTTTCTTGTGGAAAGGAAATCTATGGAACGGCAATTATGCCTTGGTCTCGGTTTCCAGCATGGGACGGATCTTGGACAGACACAGAACCACGCCGATGACAGTAACAATACCGGCGGTCAGGAACACGCCGTTTACACCCTTCTGCACAGTATCTGCGGTGACACCGGAAGCGGTACACATACCGTAAATGGCACTGTAAATGGCAGCGGCAATCGAAGCAGACAGGGAGTTGGCGAAGTTAATCATGGAAGTGCCGATGCCAATATCCTCGGTTTTCAGTACACTCTGGGCGGCGGGAGTGAAGGAGATGCCACGGAAGGATTCACCAACACCGGAGACGGTGATGACAACGAAATAGACGATGATGTACCAGCCGGCCTGCACGGTAAAGCCCATGGCCAGCAGAGGAATGGCAAACAGCAGAGTGGAGAGGAACATAGCCTTCCACATATTGGCCTTCTTCTTGGCCATCCATGCGCCGGCAATGGCAGGCAGGATCATGGTGACAATGGTCTTGGGGAACTGGAGCATGCCGGACAGGGCCACGGAGGTTTTGATAACCTGCTGTGCACCCAGAGGTGCGTAGTTGTCAACAGCGCCACGGCCAAAGTAGCAGATGGCACCCACCAGCAGGAACAGCAGATAATCTCTCTGCTTGAACAGCTTGATGGGGATGATGGGAGCTTCAATGGAAGCTTCGTGCTTCAGCAGAACGACCACAAAGACAACGCCTACAACGAAAATAATGCCGCTGACCAGCAGGCTCCAGCCCAGAGTTGTACCACTTAAGGACAGGGTCACACAAGGCAGTGAGATGGCCATGAGCACGATGCCCTTGTAGTCAATGGCAACCTTCTTGCCGGACTTGTCATTGGGATAGCACAGACCGATCAGCAGAATACCAACAACCAGGGGAACTGCAGGGAACAGGATAGCTGCATTCAGCATGCCCATATCGGTCAGGATACCGGCAAGAATGGAGCCGCCGGTGCCGCCGATGGCCAGAGCCATGGTCAGATAGCCCATAGCCTTGGGAACGTTCTTCTTCTCGTTGATCAGGCCCATGATGATATAGGGTGCGGAAACGTAAGCGCCCTGGGAGAAGCCGACACCGAAGCAGCAGATCAGCAGAACCAGAACATTGGAGGAGAAGGCGATGCCGACACCGCAGACCAGGTTGATCAGACCTGCCACGACAACAACTGCCTTACGGCCGAAGATATCGCCCAGCTTGCCGCCGATGGGAGACAGCAGGGTAATGCCCAGGGAAATGCACAGGCCAACCAGACCTGCATAGCTCATGCCATCCAGACGCTGCAGAATGGGGGGAACCAGAGTCATCAGCGCCAGACCGTAGCAGGCAACGGCAACGGTCAGCATGATGGCGCCAAACTGTACAAGGTTCTTTTTGCCCTTGGGCAGCGGGATAATGGCGGTGGAATTTTCGTTTGCCATAATTGGTAATTCTCCTAACTTCTTTAATTTGAAATGCCGTGAGACATTTTCTTACTTGTTGTTCTTCAGCCACTCAGTTGCGCAGTGGGCGTAGCAGGCGGCGCCCATGGGGCACACATCCTCGTTGAACTGAACCTTGGGGTTGTGGGCAGGTGCCAGGCCACGGTCATCCAGGAAACCTGCAGACAGGTACATGAAGGTGCTGGGGATCCGCTCAGCGATGGAAGCGAAGTCCTCGGAAGCGGAGGCGGAAATGCCGGGATAGGGCATAGCGCCGGGGATGCCCATGGCAGACATATATCCCACAAACTCATTGGTCAGCTTGGGATCGCAGATCAGAGGAGCAACGCCGGAGGGACGCTCGATCTCCACGGTGCCGCCGTATACGGCAGCGATGCGTTCTGCAACTTCCTGCATACGGCGGACCAGCAGTTCCCGGGAGGCCTTGTCGTTAGAGCGGATGGTGCCTTCCAGAACGGCAGACTCGGGGATGATGTTGGGGGCAGAACCGGCGTTGAACTTGCCGATGGTCAGAACGTTTGCCTTGGCAGGATCCACTTCCCGGGCAATGAGGGATTCCAGACCCATATAGATATGGGCAGCGATATTGATGGGATCGATGCCGGAATGGGGGTAAGCACCATGGGAGCCCTTGCCATGGACTGTGATTTTGAAGCCGTCCACAGAGAACATCATGGTACCGGTGGCATTGTACATATAAATACCCACAGGCATCTTGCCAGAGGTGACATGGTAGGCCAGAGCAGCATCGGGAACAGGATTCTCCAGAATGCCGTTTTCGATCATGTCCTTTGCGCCCTCAAAGGTCTCCTCTGCAGGCTGGAACATGAACTTGACAGTACCTTCCAGATTTGCTTCGTTTTCCTTCAGCATTTTGGCAGCGGTCAGCAGCATGGCAACATGGAAGTCATGGCCGCAGGTGTGTGCTTCGGTGCCGGTGGGGCAAGCAAAGTCCAGACCGGATTCCTCTGCCATGGGAAGGGCATCCATATCGGCCCGCAGCAGCAGGCACTTACCACTCTTACCGACGGTAGCAGTAACACCGTGGCCGCAGGGCTTGGCATCGATGCCCAGCTTCTTCAGCTCTTCCAGAACATAGGCCTGGCCCTTGGGCATATTCAGACCGATTTCTGCATTGACATGGAAGAACCGGCGGTGAGCGATGGTTTCTTCCTTCAGGGCAAGGGCTCTTTCATAATAATTCATGAAATATCATCCTTTCTTTTCCGGCAAATGGAGCATCTGTCAGAAAAATGAATTTTGGTATATTTATGGAATACTATAAAAAGTATACCAGTGTTTTTCTTTTCCGTCAACAAGTGTTCCTAAATTCTACGATATTTGAAAAAAGTATATGCATTCTTTGTGAAATAACAACAAAATTCCGCTTCCATAAGAAAAGGAAGCGGAATTTTAACGTATACCATATTATTGGAAAGCTGTTCCAAAATCCAGAGCATATACCTGGATGGGGCGGCCCCGGGAGTGCGTTGTCTGGGTATAAACAGGTTTTGCCACATTCCCCCGGCACAGATTCAGCATGATGCGGTTTGCATTGCGAATGGTGGTGTTCATTTTCTGTGCCATTTCCGGAATGGTGATCTTATCAGATCCATTGCTGTTGATAATATTCTGAAGCTTCTGAATGGTCATGGCAGAAAGGCTGCAGCGTTTGGCGATCTGGCTGACATCCGGCAGGGAATTGGGAGAAATCACCATCCGGTTATCTGAATTCAAAGGGCCGATCAGATTGCCGTTGGTATCCACAACAAAGGAATGTCCCAGAATCTTGGCCTCTTTGGACGCGATCTGTACATTGTTCATGGCATGGGAAACCGTGGTTCCAATGCCATAGGCTACCGCCACAGCGAAGTCCAGCTGTTCCTCCAGCCAGGAAGCAATCCGGCAGACCTGGAATTCATTGGTCAAAAACCGCAGAATTCCCATGGAGCTGATGATGGTGCAGGACTGTCCATTCTGCTGCAGAACACCGTCAATGAAATGATTGTTCATATACTGCTGCAGCAGATCGTAGATATGCTGGATATGTTCAGCTGTCGTATCGCTGGAATGCCGGGGAAAGATCTGAATGATCGAGGGATGATTGTCGTGCAGGTGATTCAATTCGATTTTCACAAGGACTTCCTGAACCACCCTATACAGATCGGCATCAGAGATATAAGGGCACCGGAAAGGAATGCCCTTCTCCTGCAGTGCCGGAACAATGCTGGCATACAGGCAGAGCACCATATCGATGGCATTCTGCTCCCAGAGAGCAACAATCTGCTCCAGAATTACAGTTTCCAGAGACTTAGAATTCTGGGTGCCCACAATCTCAGTCAGGCTGTCATTTTGACTGATAACAGCTTCCATGGTATCCAGCTTCAGAAAATCCACCACAGAAAAACCGCAGTTCAGTGGAACCAGAAAGTCCACTGCAATCCGGCTGAAATCCAGATTATGGGTTTCAATGGCAAACCGAAGAATATCCCGGTGCAGCGCATCAGAATCCACCTGAAAAGCGGTGATCAGCTTCTGTGTATCCGGAAATTTCAGATCCAGAACATGCTTGGCACTGGTACCGGTGATGAGAACGGCATCAAAATCATCGGCATACTGTTCGTATACCTGTGGAATATGGTCAAAGCTTTGGTAGGTGACGACCTTTGTCGCACAATCCAGATTCATTCTGGACAGGGCGCTTACCGTAGGCTGAAAGAAATACTGGTTGGTGAGAAATAAAAGTTTTTTCTGCATGAGATCACCCCAGGCGCATTATATCGCAGTGTATTCCATAATTCAACAGAATATTCCAAAAACTATCGAATTGCTCAGAAATGTCCTGTCCATTTTGTGATAACTTACGAAATCCAGATCCTGAATTCAAAAATGTCGCAGCGTGCGTTGACAATGGCCCGGAAATAGGATATTTTATTGTGTAAGGTATTCTAAAAATATTCCATAAATAGAAGGATACCCACGCGGCCCAAACAGGAATGTTTGGATTTTTATCAGGTAGAAAGGAATGTTTGAATTATGGCAACCATCAAAGACATTATTGGCAGTCCTCTGCTGCTGGCACTGGTCTGCGGCGGCCTGCTGTACATCACTGCTTTTTCCGTGGTGTATCTGCTGAAGGCAAGAAAGCGGGCACTGGAAATGGGCATCACCCAGAAGGAGATCAATGATATCATTAAGTCTTCTTTGATTTTCTCTGTTGTTCCCTCTCTCTCCATCGTCATCGGCCTGGTGGCACTGGCTGCCTCTCTGGGTACTGTGTGGGCATGGTGGAGACTGTCTGTTATCGGCTCTCTGTCCTTTGAGACGCAGATCGCATCCAACCTGGCTCCTACCATGGGTTTTGCTTCCACCACGGAGCTGATGGAGAAGGCCACCGGCGAGCAGTTCGGCGTGGTTATGATTCTGATGTCTGTCGGTATGCTGGCCGGCTTCGCTATTCTGCTGCCCCTCGGCAAGAAGCTTATGACCTCTGTGGACAAGACCAAAGGCGGTAACGGCTGGAGCAACGTTCTGTCCGGCTGCTTCATGCTGACTCTGCTGGCTGTCTATGTGCCGCTTCTGCTGATCTGTGACACCTACCAGGCTCTGGTTATGGTCACCGGTCTGATCGTGGCGATCGTCCTGGGTATCTTCGCCAAGAAGCCCGGCATGGCGTGGATGAACAACTTTATCATGGCAGGCTCCATGATCGTTGCAATGGTCTCTGCTCTGCTGTGGACTTCCATTTTCTAAGAGTAGGAGGATAATACAATGAGCAAGAAGAATTATACACTGGATCCCTTCCAGGCATGGGCACACCGCTGGGGCCGTATCGGAACCCTGATCGCCCTGGTCTACATGATTGCCCTGCCCTTCATTGTTCTGAATTACTACAACTGCATGCCTTCTCTGGGCAGCGTCTTTAATGTGGCTACCTTTGGTATTCTGGCCATCTACATCCCCGTCGGTATCTCCGAGGCTCTGAGCTACACCCCCCTGATGGGTGCATCCAGCTATCTGGGCTTCATCACCGGCAACATCATGAACCTGAAGCTGCCCTGCGCCGTCAACGCTCTGAAGATCGCCGGCAAGGAAGCCAACACCCCTGAGGGCGACGTAGTTGCTTCCATCGGTGTTGCTGCCAGCTCCATCATGACTGTGG
This sequence comes from Oscillospiraceae bacterium, assembly GCA_017409205.1. Classification (GTDB taxonomy): domain Bacteria; phylum Bacillota; class Clostridia; order Oscillospirales; family Oscillospiraceae; genus Faecousia. The sequence continues at coordinate 30,133 of JAFQTF010000058.1, forward strand.
TTATCCTGACCATCGCTGCTCTGCTGGTCAACCTGATCAGCCCCATCTTCGAGCTGCCTGCTGTCAAGACCATGTCCAACTATCTGCTGCCCGCTCTGTTCGGCTCCATGACTCTGGGACTGTTCTCCTCCACCTCCGCCGGCTCCAAGGTGGTCGTTGGTGGCCTGAAGGGTGTTATGCCTGTTATCATCATTGTTTCCCTGATCGCTCTGGCCAACCGGATCCTGAATATCATGCCCGGTACCACTCTGATGGGCATGGTCGGCTTCCTGATTCTGGCCATGCTGCCCGTTGCCATCATTACTTCCCGCATTATGTGGAAGAAGGGTAAGATCAAAGTCATCGACAAGGAGCAGGAATAATCTGACTGCCGCGGCTCTTGGATTGCCTTCATAGTCCTATAGCAGCACTGGTTCCTTCTCTTCTCCGGTGTCTGGCATCCATATGTTACCTCCGGTTTGGGCCTTTGCGCTTAAACCGGAGGCTTTTGTTCGCAGAACTGTTCGCCGCAACATAACAACCCGTCCACCCATTTCACATGTGACAGCTGTCCTTTCTGTCCCTGTTGTCCTTAGGATCGAACGCAAAAACAGATGGTGCATTCCACAGTAAGACTGTGCATTGTATCAACTTATTGTAGTTTTGCCAGAAAAGTTACCTTGAAATGGACAATACCGATTTTCTTGTCGAAATAGGTGCTTGTACGCGGGTACGATCAACGGGTGAGCTTAAGATCAAACGGGGTGCTCTTCTTTTCCTTGGAAAAGTTAACTCCATTAAAGAGCTGTTTCCACATTATCATGTTGATTTTTTCAATCATCGGGGCAACAATCCCAGATGGTCTGATCGGGTATCTGATGATGAGCCGAGCGATGATGAAATGAATCTTTTTAATTTCTATCGAATCGTCTATGAGAAAATGCGTTTACTGCTGCAGGAAGGGTTCCAACTTGACGGGCAGCAGCTCCGTATCCCAATTTCCGCTTTTGACGAAACTATTCGTGAGTGTCTGGTTAACTGTCTCGCACATGCGGACTACATTCTCGGCTATCCCTCTACAAAAATCGATGTATATGATGGATGGTTCCGGTTTACAAATCCCGGTAAAATGCTGATTTCTCCTCAGCAGTTTTGGTCTGGTGGTGATTCCAGGCCTCGAAACGAAATTATAATGAAACTTTTCCGTTTACTGGGTATGTCTGAACGGCAGGGTTTTGGTGGTCCTCTTATTTATAAAACTGCTATGCAGCATGATTATCGGAGACCTGAAATCATATCTGACATTGAGCATACTGAAATCACAGTTTGGAATATTGATCTTGCTGATTCGTATCCTAATTTAACTACAGATGAAAAGAGCGCTCTCCGTTTTATTGCAAAGGGGAACAAGACCCATCAATTAAAAATATCAAAGAGGCATTAGGAATCACCGATTACGCAACCAGAAAAGCAGTACAATCTTTGGAAGAATCCCAGTTGATCAGAAAGATTGGCAGTGGACCGTCAACAGCATATACCCTGCAGATCGACAGTATTGAATTCCTAACACAGCTTCAAGTAGCAATGGAACAGTTAAGAAAACAGATGCAGTAATCGTACTCTTGTTGGACTCTATCTTTTGTTTATCTTTTGATCATCTTTTGAAGCATCTATAGATAGTTCTTGGTTTTCATTAATTTTGTGCAAAATCAGAACATTTACAGGCGATATAGTTGTAAATTATCTTTTGATCATCTTTTGACATTTTAGGGGTTCAATCACAATCCCCCAAGGGCCTGGTCAGATCTCTGGCCGCAATTCAGCTGCTGACCGGCATGGGGGCTCGTGTAAATTTTCGCAGAATTCGGTAGGGGGGATACCCCGATAGCCGGGACAATGGGGACACAAAGGACAAAATCCCTTCTGCCGCCAAAGTTTTGGCTATTTACAGCATTTTCCTTTTGCGAAATAGTTCGCAAAACTGCATCAAAAGCATAACAAAAAGGACCCTTAGTAGCAGGATTTTCGCTGCTGACAGGGTCCTTCTTTTTTAGTCCTTTTCATAGCATCGTTGTGATCTCCGGGCCGTCCTTGAAGTGGAAGACGATCCGTTCATCAGCATACACCGTGGCATGATCCACCAGAGTGTGCCACAGGGATTCCTTGAAGGTCACCGAGATCTCATCCAGTTCCCGCAGTTCAAACAGCATTCCGCCAAAGATGATTGCTGTTTCATTCATCTGCTTCCGCCGATCCTGCAGTGCTTCGTACTTCACTTTCAGATCCTCATACTGCCGGGTCAGTTCTTCGTACTGCTGCAGGTATTCCCGTTCCGTTACTGTGGCGGATGCGTTCAGCATGATGCAGTTGCGGATCATGCCGGAAAGCAGCTCCATTTTCTGCCCGGCTTCCTCCAGATCGGCATCGATGAAGGTGGTATCCGTCATAGTCCGCTGCACATATTGCAGACCTTCCAGCCGATCCTCCGGATCATCCATATACTGCCCAAGCGCTTGAACAAACAGATCCTTCAGATCTTCTTCCCGGAGATGGGGTGTACCGCATTTTTCTCCGCTGTCATATTTGTGATTACACTGCCAGATAACTCTACGGTACTTGTCGGTGGAGTGCCAGGTCTTGGAGCCGTACACACTGCCACAGTCCCCGCAGAAGATCTTTCCGGAGAAAGGACTGCCGCAGTCGTGGCGTCTTCCTTTGGACCGGCGCTGCTCCATTTCTACCTGCACCGCTTCCCATTCCACAGGCTTGATGATGGCCGGATGACTGTCTTCCACATAGTACTGTGGAACTTCGCCCTCATTGACCTTCATAGTCTTGATCAGGAAATCCATCGTGTACTTCTTCTGGAGCAGAAGGTTGCCAGTGTAGGTATAGTTTTGCAAGATCTGCATGATGCTCCGCTGACCCCATCCATTGCCGAACCGACTGACCGCCGTGCTTTCGTTCAGCATCTTTGCAATGGCGGTAGCACCCATTCCCTCCAGATAACTATCAAAAATCAGCCGGACAGTTTCCGCCTCTTTCGGCTCAATGGTGTAGCTGCCATGATTATACCGGTAGCCCAGCAAGGTTGGATTCCAGGCAAGGCCGTTCTGGAAATTGCTGTGAATCCGCCACTTCATATTTTCGCTGTTGGACAGGCTCTCCTCCTGGGCATAAGAAGCAAGGATCGAAAGCATCAGTTCTCCGTCAGAGGTAGCAGTATCAATGTTCTGCTCTTCAAAATAGATGCTAATACCCAGGGATTTCAGTTCCCGAACCGTTTCCAGAAGGGTGACCGTGTTCCGGGCCAGGCGGGAAATAGACTTGGTAATAATGTGGTCGATCTTGCCGGATCGGCAGTCCGTGAGCAGCCGCCGGAACTGCTCCCGACCGTCCTTTGTTCCGGTTTTAGCCTCATCTGCGTATACTCCGGCATATTCCCATCCCGGATGGCGACAGATATAGTTGCTGTAGTAGTCCACCTGGGATGCCAGGGAGTGCAGCATGGCGTCTTTGCCACAGGACACTCTGGCATATGCCGCCACCCGCTTTTGTTTGGGTGCTGCCGCAGGAAACTTTACTTTCTGCACTTTTCTTCCCATAATAAACCTCCTTTGTATCCATTTGGGGTACTACATCATCGACCGTAAATTCTACAGAATTTGCGATTTGTATTTTAAATGATTTATTACAAGCGGGATGAAGTGAACGAATAACCAAAACACCCCCTTGTGCAGTTCAGTATCCTGCACAGGGGGGCATTTTGTTAACTGCCTGATTTTCTCTTTCCAAAATCGTTATTTCTCCGGCAGGAAGCTGCGCAGATAGTCTGCGGAGCGCCGGATGGAGGTATGGGGGTCCTCCCAGTAGATGGAGTCGTTGATCTCCAGATCCAGGCCGTTTTTGAAGTCATATTTTTCCAGAGTACGGACATAGCCTTCCAACTTTTCCCGACCATAATCGCCGTCACCCAAGATCATGTGGTGGCTGTCGGAATAGTGGACCCACTGCAGTGTATCGCCCAGGGACTTGCAGTAGTCCTCCAGATTTTCACCGGCCACTTCCATGGCCACCAGATCCACACAGACCTTCAGGGCAGGAGAATCCACCTCCTTCAGCATCTGCTGAATGTGGGGCAGGGTGGTGCAGAGATTGCTCTCATAGGGCTGCAGCTGCTCCAGCACCAGATGGATGCCCATCTTTTCGGCCACGTCGCACAGGGACCGGTAGCTGTCCACGGTGCGCTTCCAGCCCTCTTCCCGGGGCAGGTCCCGGCTATGGCAGCCGGTGTTCAGGAATACCCGGTGGGTGCCAAATTCCAGAGCATCCTCCATGGCGTACTTCATGAAATCAATGGTACGGCTGCGCAGCGCAAAATCCGGGGTAGAATAGTTGAAGGGGTAGCCCAAAGTCTCTGGCGTGTAGATCACTACATCCTGTCCCCGGTCAGCCATCATGGCCCGAAGCTGGGCGATTTTCCGGGCAGCTTCCCGGGAGGAATTGTGGTCAAGGCGGCAGTAGTGGGGAGCGCCGCCCCACATGTCGATTCTGGAAAAACCGCACTTGCGCATGGAATCCAGATAATAGGGGAAGCTGTACTGAACGTACTGAACGCTCATCACAGCGATATCATTCATGGTAATACGGGACATAAAACTACCTCCTTATGGGGTTTCGGTTGTCTTTCGGGTCAGCGCCAGCAGCAGGACGGCCAGCGCTGCAAAGCTGATGCCCAGAGTCATCACCAGATTGCCATCCGTCAGGCCTGCCACGATATAACCAATGGCAGCACATCCGGCGCTGCACAGTGCATAGGGCAGCTGAGTGGACACATGGAGCATATGGTCGCATTCCGCGCCAGTGCTGGAGAGAATGGTGGTATCGGAAATAGGGGAGCAGTGGTCGCCAAAGACACTGCCGGACAATGTGGCAGAGAGGGCCACGATCAGCAGATTGGGGCTGAGGGCTGTGGCCACGGGAATTACAATGGGAATCAGAATGCCGAAGGTGCCCCAGGCAGTGCCGATGGAGAAGCTGAGGAAAGCAGCCACCACGAAAATGATGACAGGCAGCAGGAAGCCGGGAATAGAAGAAGCTGCCATCAGATCCCGGATATACTCAGCCGTCAGCAGCTGATCCCGGCAAACACCGCTGATGGTCCAGGCCAGGATCAGAATGGCGCAGGAGGGAACCATGTTCTTCATACCCTCGGTGATGCCTTCCATAAATTTGTTGAAGGACATGAGTTTTCTGGGAACAAACATCAGAAAAGCCAGGATCAGCGCACAAAGGCCACCCCAGGTCAGGGCTTCGGCAGCAACGCAGTTACCCAGCGCACCGATAAGATCCATATTGTAATCGCCGCCGAAGAATCCTCCGTTATACAGCATACCCAGAATGGTGATGATGATCAGGGCCACAATGGGGATGATCATATCGCTGACCTTTCCGTTGGGCACCTCCTGCTGCACCGTTTCTTCCTGCGCATAGTCCAATTCCCGGGCCAGCAGTTCCTGCTTGCGCATAGGGCCAAAATCCCGACCCCGTACACTGAGATATACCACCATGCCGATGGTAAGCAGGGCATACAGATTATAAGGGATGGTTGCGCAGAAAGCAGAAAAATCACTGGTAAAAGCGCCGGTGCCTCTTAAGTTGCTGCCCACGGCGGCAGCCCAGGAGGAGATGGGAGCCAGAATGCACACAGGCGCTGCGGTACTGTCAATGATATAGGCCAGCTTTGCCCGTGAGACCTTCTGCCGGTCAGAAAGAGGCCGCATGACGGTTCCCACCGTCAGGCAGTTAAAATAGTCATCAATAAAAATCAGGACACCCAGCGCAGAGGTGGCAAGCAAGGTGGAGCGGCGGGTCTTCAGCCGTCGGCTTCCCCAGCGGCCATATGCAGCAGAAGCGCCGGAGTTGGCGATAACCTGCACCAGCGCACCCAGCAGGCAGATGAACAGGATGATGTAGACATCAATGCCCTCCATGGTGGCCCGGAACAGCACCTCAATGGGGCCGATGAGAGGATTGATTCCTGCCAGGAGAGAGTAGATCAGGGTTCCGGACAGGGCGCCCAGCAGCAGAGAAAACACCACATCCTTTGTAATGATGGCCAGGATAATGGCGATGATGGGAGGGAGGATCGACAGCCATCCCGCTTGCACAGCTTCCATAGTTCAAGGGTCCTTTCGTTTTGAAATGGGCAAAACCGTACGGCAGAAACTGCCGTACGGTTTTTTGTTTTTTACAGGGCGTTGTGGACGACCTTGCCGCCCAGCAGGGTCAGGTCACACTTCAGGCTCCGGGCCTCTTCCACGGCAGTGGTGAAGATGTTGCCGGAGAGAACAGCAATGTCGGCCTTCTTGCCGGCTTCCAGAGTGCCCAGGCAGTCGTCGCAGTACAGGTTGTAAGCACCGCCCTTTGTCCAGGCAGTCAGCAGTTCGGTGACAGTGAGCATGTTCTGCTTATTAAAGGGCTCGCCGCCTTCGGGGAAGTAACCGCCCACGGTGTGGTAGACGGATTCGGGAATGTTGTCGATCAGCAGGGGCAGGTCGGTGCCGCAGCTGAGGAGGACACCGGAATCGGCCATCTTGCGGCGGTTCCAGTAGTACTGACCCCGGTCCATGCCGATCTTCTCGGCGATCATGCTGAGCTTTCCTTCCCGGTCAGCAATGGACTGGATCTGGGGATAGATCTCGGCGATAACGCCCATCTTACCCATCCGCTCCAGGTCGGCAGGATCGGAAAATTCCAGGTCGGTGATGGAGTGACGGTTCACCATCCGGCCGTTTTCGTCCCGCTTGCAGGTCTCGTAGATGTCCAGAACCTTGGCAATGGCGCCGTCGCCTTGGGCATGGAGGGAGAAGCGGAAGCCTTCGGCATCCACAGCGCGGGCTTCCTTGCCCAGCTTTTCCCAGTTGATGTCCTGGGCGCAGATGGTATCGGCGCAGTTGTAGGGCTTTTTCAGGTAGCCGCACAGCTGGCTGATGGAGCCGTCGGTCATCTGGTTGTAGCCAGAGAAGCGGACAAACTCGCCCTGGAACTTGTCCCGCATGGCCTTGCCGTATTCCAGGTTGGCATCGGCGGCCACGGGCTGGCTCATGAAGTTGACGCGCAGGGTCAGGTCACCGGCGGCTTCCAGGTCGGCAAGCACATCGGTGAAGCCATAGAAGCAGTCGAAGCCCATTTCCTTCACAGAGGTGACGCCCCGGCTGTTCATCATTTTCATGTACTTCTTAAATTCGGGAACGATGAAGTCCCGGTCGCCCAGAATATCGGGCAGCAGACGCACATAGGCCTCGGGATAGCAGGTTTCGGGGGTAAACTGATACTTGTTCAGGGCTGCCTGGTTCATCCAGCAGGTCTCGCAGCCTGCGGCAAACAGGATGGCAGGACGATCGCCGAAAGCGGCATCCAGGGCAGAGGTTCCGTTGACGGAAACGGCCTCTGCATTCCAGCCGTGGCACAGAACGCTCTTTTCAGCGGGGATGGTGGCAGCATAGGCCAGGGCAGCCTCCACCAGCTCTGCTTCGCTGGCACAGGCACTGAGATCGGCACCGACAAAACCAACGGAGTAGCCGGTAAAGAAGCAGTGGACATCAGAGAAGCCGGGGCTGACAGTACGGTCGCCCAGATCGTAAACAGCGGTGTCCGGACCGATCAGAGCATCATCGGCAGCGCCCTTGCCGACGCAGAGGATCTTACCGTCAGCAATGGCGACGAAGCCTGCGAAGGGCTCCTCTCCTGCAGCGGTAAAAACGCAGTTGGATTTCAGCAGAATGTCTGCAAATTTGGGCATAACAAATTCACTCCTAACATGGTGGCCGCTTTTTGCGGCAGTCCTTGGGAAAAAGGCCGCACTGACCGAGGTCGCAGTGCGGCCTTTCCTTTCCCCGTCAGGAGCGGCGGAAATATCGGCAGATCTTCCCGGACGTTGCACACCGCCGGGGCTGATCAAGGCAAATATAGCATGAGATTTTGGGGGCTGCAAGGCATGCGGAGCGATTTCGTTGGATGCTCCAGTTTTGAAGGATCCCATTTGTCTATCTTGAAAAAGTGGTATATTTATGCATCTGAAAACTATCCAATATGCGGAAATGGTAAAAATTTACAGAAGTGGTATAGTCGAAAAATATAAACTATACCACACGAAAATGGTATCGTTCGGTTTCTGCGATAAATATTGGGTAATCCATAACATTTTTGAGATTCATACGTCGAATTATGTTTTTAATATGTATTAAATCCGGATTTTATCGAAATTTCGTTTCTCATATTATACAAGAAAATCCTAACTTTTTTATTGGAAATGCAAATTGAAATTGGTAAGAAATATCCGTATACTTGTCAGTGTGGTTTAAAAAATGCAGCATCCTGTAAGGAGCTGCCTTCCATAATAAAAACAGGAGATGAGACCATGAAAACTGCAATGATCGGCGACAACTGTATTGACGTCTATGTCCGCATCAATGGTGAAGTGGTGAACCGCCGCTACCCCACCGGCAACTGCGTGGACACCGGCGTGAACCTGCAAAAGCTGGGCATCCCCACTGCCATCATCAGCACCACCGGTTCCGATGCCGACGGCAAGTGGATGATCGAAGCCCTCACCAAAGAAGGTCTGGACATCAGCCATCTGAAGGTGGGCAACGGTGCCACTGCCATTACCTACATGGATATGAACGGCAACGACCGTGTCCATGGCGACTACATCGAAGGTGTTCTGGAAAACATCGTGTTTGACGAAGAGGACATTGCTTTTGCTGCCTCCCACGATCTGGTGCACACCGCGCTGTGGGGCAAGGCAGAAGATGCGCTGCCTGCCATCAAGGCCGCCGGCTGCAAGGCCATCTCCTTTGACTATGCCGACCGGCTGGAGCATCCTCTGGTGGAGAGCACCCTGCCCTATGTGGACTACGGTTTCTACTCCTATCACAGGGACCGGGATGAATTTATTGAGAATTTCCTGAAGGACAAGGTGGATCGGGGTATGAAGATCGCCGTGGCCACCTTCGGCGAAAAGGGAAGCCTGGCCTACGATGGCAAGGAATTTACTTCTTTCGGTATTTACCCCGCTCCCAATGTGGTCAACACCGTGGGTGCCGGTGACAGCTTCATTTCCGGCTTCCTGTACGGCGTGCTGCAGGGATGGCCTGTAAAGGACTGCCTGAGCAAGGGCGCAGAGGTTTCTGCCCAGGTGGTTCAGGTCTTTGAACCCTGGGTCACTGAATAACACACCACTCTATATAAGGAGGAACCTTTATGACCATGCAGATCGGTATGTTCACTTCCGGTTATCAGCGTAATCCTCTGGAGCACTGCTTCCAGGATGCAAAGGAATACGGCTACGATTACATCGAGCTGTGGGGCGGCCGTCCCCATGCCTATGCCCCCGACCTGAAGGCCGGCGACATCAATGAGGTCAAGCGCCTCATCGAAAAGTATGAAATGCCCGTCCGGGGCTTTACTCCCGAGCACAACGCCTATCCCTTCAACTACATGATCGGCTCCGAGGCCCAGCGTCAGGATGCTGTCAACTATCTGAAGCTGTGCCTGGATATGGCCAAGGAAATGGGTGCGGAATTTGTGCTGACCAGCCCCGCCAACGGCGGTTATCTGGCTACCTACGATCAGCTGTGGACCCGTCTGGAAAAGACCATCCGGGAACTGGGTGACCACGCCGCCAAGGTTGGTGTCAAGCTGACGGTGGAGGCCCTGACTCCCTACGAATCCAACTTCTTCACCCGGGCCAACGACCTGGTGGAGCTGTTCCGCCGCATTGACAACCCTTACATCGTGGGTATGTGCGACGTGGTGCCTCCCTTCGTGCAGCACGAATCCATCATGGCCTATTTTGACAAGCTGGGCGACAAGATGGATCACATGCACATCATCGACGGCGACAACGGTACCGACAGCCACATCATGCCCGGCGAAGGCTCCATGCCCCTGCCTGAGATGTTCTATGAGCTCAAGCGCATCGGCTATGACCGCACCGCTACCCTGGAACTGGTCACCGGTTACATCAACGAGCCCAGAATGTACGCCAAGCGGGCCATCGATAATGTCCGCAGCATGATGGCACAGGTGGGCCTGTAAGAAAGAGGCGACAGTTCATGTTTATTGATATTCATGTCCATCCGGCCTTTTATGAGCCCATCAACGAAGATCCTGTAAAGGAAGATCTCCGCCACGATGCCCTGGATATCCACAAAAACGGCACCGCCCCCCTGGAGCACATCTTCAACCAGATGCGCTGCGCAGGCCTGGATAAGCTGTGCCTGCTGCCGGAGGATTATTCCGGAAGCGTGGGCTGCCTCGTTACCAATGAAGAGATCAAAAAACTGGTGGATATGGCCCCGGACAAGTTCATCGGCTTTGCTTCCGTGGATCCCCGGGATCCCGAAGCGGCGCAAAAGCTGGAGCATGCCTTCCGGGATCTGAAGCTGAAGGGTCTGAAGCTCCATCCCGGCCGGGTCCATGTGATGCCTTCCGACCCCATCATGGAGCCCATCTACGCCGTCTGCGAAAAGTATAACAAGCCCATCCTCTTCCACGCAGGTCTGAGCTGGGAGCCTGATACGCTGACATCCTACTGCCAGCCCATGGCATTTGAGAGCGTGGCAGCAAATCACCCCAATCTGCGCATCTGTCTGGGTCATTTCGGCTGGCCCTGGGTCCGGGAAACCGCCATGCTGATGGTGAAATATCCCAACGTCTACGCCGACACTGGCGCTTTGTATTTCGACAATGCCAAGGAATTTTACACCCAGATGCTGACCCGGGACATCCCCATCACCTGGATCGACCGGAGCCTGCGGCATCAGGTGATGTTCGGCTCCAACAATCCCCGGTTCGAGCAGATCCGCATGGCCCAGGCCATTCAGGAGCTTGGCTTCCGGGAGAGCACCCTGGAGCTGATCATGGGCAAAAATGCCATCGAGTTCCTGGGCGGACTGGATTAAGGAGGAAGTGCCATGTTTGTAAAAACCATCCGCATCCTCACCAAACAGTATGTGGAACTGGATGTGATCACCCCCCAGGTGGAACAGATCGTTGCGGAAAGCGGCGTGAAAAACGGTATGGTCACTGTGATGACCAAG
>JAFQTF010000059.1 GCA_017409205.1 Oscillospiraceae bacterium
CCAGAGGGTTCAGAACCACATCCAGGGGGGTGCCGTCGGGCAGGAAGGGCATATCTTCCTCAGGCAGAACACGGGAAACAACGCCCTTGTTACCGTGACGGCCTGCCATCTTGTCGCCGACGCCGATCTTACGCTTCTGAGCCAGATAGACGCGGACAGACTTGGTGACACCGGGAGCCAGCTCATCGGAGTTCTCCTTGGTGAAGATCTTCACATCCACAACGATACCGGAGGTACCATGGGGCACCTTCAGAGAGGTATCGCGGACTTCTCTTGCCTTCTCACCGAAGATGGCCCGCAGCAGGCGCTCCTCGGGGGTCAGTTCGGTCTCGCCCTTGGGGGTGACCTTACCGACCAGATAATCACCGGCATGGACCTCAGCGCCCACACGGATGATGCCATTTTCATCCAGATCCTTCAGAGTATCCTCACCCACGTTGGGGATATCCCGGGTGATCTCTTCCGGTCCCAGCTTGGTATCGCGGGCTTCGGTCTCGTACTCCTCGATATGGATGGAAGTAAAGACATCCTCGCGGACCAGACGCTCGTTCAACAGAATGGCGTCCTCGTAGTTATAGCCTTCCCAGGTGACAAAGCCGATCAGCACGTTCTTGCCCAGTGCCACCTCGCCGCCGGAGCAGGAGGGGCCGTCAGCAATGATCTGCTCGGTGTCCACACGCTCGCCCACCACCACAATGGGACGCTGGTTGACACAGGTGCCGGCGTTGGAGCGGGCAAACTTGGTCAGGCGGTGAGTGAAGATTTCGCCGTCGTCATACTTGACAGTAATCTGGGTAGCAGAAACGGCAGTGACAACACCGGGGCCCTTGGCCTTCAGGCAGACCTCGGAGTCCACAGCAGCCTTGTGTTCGATGCCGGTAGCAACAACGGGAGGCTCGGTGGTCAGCAGAGGCACAGCCTGACGCTGCATATTGGCGCCCATCAGTGCGCGGTTAGCGTCGTCGTTCTGCAGGAAGGGAATGAAGGAAGTTGCGATGGAGATCATCATACGGGGAGAAACGTCCACATAGTCGATGACTTCCCGGTCAACTTCGATGATTTCATTACGGTGACGGCAGGTGATACGCTTGTTTGCCAGGCAGCCGTTCTCGTCCAGAGGCTCATTGGCCTGACCGATGTAGTAATCGTCTTCCACATCAGCGGTCATGTATTCAATGTCCTTGGTAACAAAACCGGTAGCCTTGTCCACCTTGCGGTAGGGTGCTTCCACGAAGCCGTACTCGTTGATCTTGGCAAAGGTTGCCAGGTAGTTGATCAGGCCGATGTTGGGACCTTCAGGGGTCTCGATGGGGCACATACGGCCATAGTGGGTATAGTGAATGTCTCGGACATCGAAGGATGCACGGTCGCGGCTCAGACCGCCGGGGCCCAGAGCGGACAGACGGCGCTTGTGGGTCAGCTCAGACAGGGGGTTATTCTGATCCATGAACTGAGACAGCGGGGAGGATCCGAAGAATTCCTTGATGACTGCGGTAACAGGCCGGATATTGATCAGGCTCTGAGGAGTGACGGCATCCAGGTCCTGAACAGTCATGCGCTCACGGATGACACGGTCCAGACGGCTGAAGCCGATGCGGAACTGGTTCTGCAGCAGTTCGCCAACACAGCGCAGACGGCGGTTGCCCAGATGGTCGATATCATCAGGCGTACCGATGCCCATGGCCACGCAGTTCAGGTAGTTGATGGAGGCCATGATATCGTCCACAATGATGTGGTTGGGAATCAGGTCGGTCATCCGTTCTGCGATGGCTTCCTTCCAGCCGTCAGCGGGAACGGTTTCCAGCATTTCCTTCAGCACGGGGAAGTAGACCTTCTCACGGATGCCATACTGAGCGGGATCAAAGTCAACAAAGTTCTCCATACGAACCATGTTGTTGGAGAAGATTCTGACGTTGACATCGCCCACCTTCACAGTGGCTTCATTGACGCCCTTGTCGCTGAGCTCGTGAGCCATAGCGCGGGAGATGAATTCGCCGGGCATGACCAGGATCTCACCGGTCATGGGATCAGCAATGGGCTCTGCCACTTCCTGTCCGGACAGGCGACTCCAGATGTCCATCTTCTTGTTGAACTTGTAACGGCCCACCTTGGACACATCATAACGGTGGGCGTCGAACAGCAGGCCCTCCAGATGTGCGTTGGCAGTCTCCACCGTGGGAGGCTCACCGGGACGCAGGCGGCGATAGATCTCCAGCAGGGATTCCTCACGGGTCTTGCAGGTATCCTTTTCCAGAGTAGCCAGAATACGCTCGTCCTCGCCGAACATAGCCTTGATCTGCTCATCGGTGGTAACACCCAGAGCACGAATCAGGGAAGTAACAGGCAGCTTGCGGTTCTTGTCGATACGGACCCAGAAAACATTGGAGTTGTCAGTCTCATACTCCAGCCAGGCGCCACGGTAGGGAATGACAGTGGCGGTGTAGGTATGCTGGTCAGCCTTGTCCACTTCATGACCGTAGTACATACCGGGGCTGCGGACGATCTGGGAGATGATAACACGCTCGGCGCCATTGATAACAAAGGTGCCGCCATTGGTCATCACAGGGAAATCACCCATGAAGATTTCCTGCTCCTTGATTTCGTCGGTCTCGGTGTTGCGCAGACGGACACGGACCTTGATAGGCTTTGCATAGGTAGCGTCGCGTTCACGGCACTCCTCGATGGTATACTTTGCCTTCTCGTCCATGGTATAATCCAGGAAAGAAAGCTCCAGCTTACCGGAGAAGTCGGTGATGGTGCCGACATCCTTGAAGACCTCCCGCAGTCCCTCTTCCAGGAACCACTTGTAGGAGTCCTTCTGGATCTTCAGCATGTTGGGGATCTGAAGGATCTCTTCGTACTTCGCGTAAGATTTACGCATGGTCTTGCCGAACATTACGTCCTTGACCATTGCCATATGGATCATCACAGCCTTTCTTACAGAATGTGTGTTGCTTACGATACGCCAGGGGCCGTTGTCATTTTTATTGGATTCATCCAACTTAGCTCTTGACAGAGCCCCTGTCCTGTGGTAAAATGACTATGTTGGAAGTGAAATCCAGAAATAGGCATAGTATCACAGTATGGATAATCATTGTATCATGCTGCGCGCTTTTTGTCAATGAAAAACTTCCACAAATCCAGGGTTTCTTCCCTGGTTTTTTTGCGCCTTTTTGCACCCTGCACAAAACACCCCCCTCTGTTTTGGAGGGGGGTGTTCTGATTTTTGTGACATATTTCCAGACTGTTTCAGGCGAACAGTCCTGCAATTATTTCAGGCACCTTTTGCGCCAATCGACAAACGAACAATCTCTCATGGATACGCTTGATGTCAAACAAATCCACCACTGCACCTTCCGCCTGTAGCCAGAACATTTTCCAGCTTCGTTCCCTTCTTCTTTCACAGAAAAGTCAGCTTTTATTAAAATCCATTTTCGGATTCTTAAAAAAGAGTCCCCGGCTAAAAGCCGGGGATCTGGCTTATTCTCTTTACAGTGCGCTGTAGCCAAAGCTGTTGACCAGGGCATCGATCCGGCGGCCGGCCTTGCAGTAGGGGCAGTCACGATAATCGTAGCTCTCGTAATCAGGCAGGTCTGCCACAGAATAGATGGAGTGAACAGGATAGCCGCCCACTTCATCCACAGCCCGGTAAATACCGCAAATGCTGGTGACCTGACCGCCGTAATAACCGATGGCCTCAATAGCCTTCTTGGCAGTGTAGCCGGTGGTAACGGATGCCATCAGCACCAGGATATGCTTGCCCCGGATCATGGGCTGAATGTTATCACGGAAAATGATCTGGGAGTTGGAGTTGTATTCGGGCTCTGCAATATAAATGGTCTTGTGGGCATTGACGGTGCGGTAACCGGCCTTGGTCAGCTCATCAGCCACGCAGGTACCCAGAACAGTGGTACCGTCCAGACACAGAATGGTGTCCACGGGGACGTTGTTGCCCATATTGGAAACCAGCTCATAGGCACTGTCCTTTGCTTCGCTGAGACGCGCCTTCTGGAAGGTCAGATCAATATAATAATTAATATGGGAGTGGTTGGTCGCGAAGTGTCCACGGGCCAGACGCAGCGGGACTTTGCCGTGACGGACAGGCAGATGGGTCAATTCAATCATAACAGGTACCTCCATATATGTAATAGACAAGAAAAAAGAAAAGGCATTCTTCATTGTTCGGCAACAGCGTTCCGGCCGAACAGGTGAAAAACGCTTTTTTTCATTATATCCCGGTGCAGAAAAAAAGGCAAGCAGAAACAAACGCTCCGCCTGCCAAAAATTACCTTCTGAACTTAGTGAAGTTGCGCAAACGCAGTTCCTTTTCCTGCCGGTGAAACTGGTGACCAATGATCTTGCAGATCTTGCCGGTACGGATCATCCAGTGCACCTTGCCGAAGCTGGCCCACATCACATCATCCGTTTCACCCGGCAGGAGCACGATATCCTGCAGTTTTATCTGCCGCTTCAGGCAGTAGAAATCATAGAAGCTGTAGCGGTCACGGTCAGTCCCCAGAAATTCAAATTCCGATTCCTCTGCCCGAATACCGGTTTCCTCAAAAAGCTCCCGGGCAATGGCCTGTCGGCTGGTCTCCCCTGCCTTGGCTGCGCCGCCGGAATTTTCCCAGGTCCCGGCAAAGCTTTTGCCCTTCGCCCGGCGGGTCAGGAGCAGATGTCCATGGCCGTCATAGACCCATACGCAAACCACCAGGCCGTACTCTCCCTGTTTCCAGTGCGTTCCACGCTGATGGACCCGGCCCGTCAGCTGCCGGTTTTCGTCATAAATATCGTTGAATTCCATCTGACTCCCCCCTTTCATCGGATATATAAATACAGTTTAGCACAACAAGCAGAAAATGGCAACCCATAACCGCAACAACGCTGGTTCCACTTCATTGTCCCTGTCCTTCACAACCAGCGCTTCAGCAACAAAAGGGACGCACAGTGTGCGTCCCTTTTGGGAAAATCAATAACCGAAAGGATTGATGATATCTGCTGCATCCAGGAACATAACAGCAAACGTCACCGCCAGAAGGATCAGGCAAACCACGATGATGGTATCCAGCTGCTTCAAATTGAGCGGGATCTTTTCGTACCAGCTTTCCTTCTGGATCTGCCACATGGATTTCATTTTGATCTCTTCCTCGGGCAGTTCGGTTTCCTCTTCTTCGAGGATCATTTCTTCCTCAGCCATTACTTCTTGGCAACGTACTTACGGATGTCCATGGCAACAGCAGTGATGACCACAAGACCCTGAACGATGTAGTTATAGTTGGGGTCAACGCCGATGAACTGCATAATGATCTTCAGCAGCTCAAACACCAGAACGCCCACCAGGATGCCGCCAACAGTACCGATACCGCCGGTGGTGGAGACGCCGCCGATGGTACAGCCGGCGATGGCTTCCAGTTCGTAGGAGACGCCCATGGAGGCAGAAGCGCCGCCGGACTTACCGGTCATCAGGAAGCCTGCGAAGGCATACATCATACCCGCAGTCATGTAGATCATGGTCTTGGAGCGGCGGACATTGACGCCGGAAACTTCAGCTGCATTTTCATTGCCGCCGATGGCGTACATATACTTGCCGTGGGTGGTCTTGTTGTAGATGAACCAGAACAGGACACCAAAGATCAGCGCAAACAGGATATATCCGGAGAAACCGCCGAAATCACCGAAGGCAAAGATCTTCCAGTTGAAGAAATCCTTGAAGGGCTGGCTGAAGCCGCCGATGGGCTGTGCATTGGTGTAGATCAGATTGAAGCCGTAAACGATGGTCTGGATACCCAGAGTTGCGATGAAGGGAGGAACATTCAGGTAGGAAACGATCATACCGGTGATGGTACCGATGACAGCGCCGATGGCGATGACGATCAGCAGAACCACCCACATATTCATCTCAGGCATCCAGGTGAACAGACGGGAAGCATAGTCAGCACGCTGAACCATGACACCGGTCAGGGTAGCGGCCAGAGCGGCCTGACGGCCGGCGGACAGGTCGGTGCCCTTGGTGATCAGACAGCCGGAAACGCCCAGCGCAATGAGGAAACGGATGGTGGTGTTGCCCATCAGAACGTTGAAGTTGTTCAGAGAGAAGAAATTCTTAATGGTGCAGCCAACGATCAGGCTGACCAGGGCCATCATAACAACAATGGGATTGCCCTTGATGTAAGCCCAGATTCTCTGGGGAATGCTCATCTTGGTTTTCATAGTGTTCAGTTCCTCCTTGCTTAAACTGCCGCAAACTGGGTAGCCAGTTCCATAATATTTTCCTGATTGGCATCCTTGCCGTCGATGAAGCCGGTAACGCGGCCGTCACACATGACCATGATCCGGTCGGACATACCGATCAGCTCGGCCATTTCGGAAGAGATCATGATGATGCTCTTGCCGGCACGGGCCAGCTCCTCGATGATACAGTAGATCTCATACTTGGCACCCACGTCGATACCGCGGGTGGGCTCGTCCAGGATCAGCACATCGGGGTTGTTGGCCAGCCAGCGGCCGATCAGCACCTTCTGCTGGTTACCGCCGGACAGGCTCTGGATCTGGGTCTTACTGGAGGGAGTCTTGATGTTCATCTTCTTGACGTTCTCCTGCACCAGTGCCTCAACCTTCTTGTTGTTGATCATGATGCCGTAATCCAGATACTGCTTCAGAGAGGCCACGGAAATGTTGTCCGCGATGCTCAGAACACCCATAATGCCGGTGGCGCGGCGGTCTTCGGTAAGCATTGCGATGCCGTGGTCGATGGCATCCTTGGGACGGCGGATGGGCAGCTCCTTGCCCTGATAGAGGATCCGGCCCTTGGAGTGGCTGCGGATGCCGAAGAGGCCTTCCATCAGCTCGGTACGCTGCGCGCCCACCAGACCGGCAACGCCCAGGATCTCGCCCTTGCGGACATTGAAATTGACATTGCGGAAGGATCTGGGATTGATGGAGGTGAAATCCTCCACCTCGAAGACCACTTCGCCGGGAACATTGTTCCGGGGAGGATACAGGTTGGTCAACTCACGGCCGACCATCTTGGAAATGATAAAGTCGGTGGTCAGTCCCGCGCAGTCCCAGGTGCCGATATACTGGCCATCGCGCATGATGGTGACTTCATCGGAAATTCTCAGAATCTCATCCATCTTATGGGAGATATAAACGATGGCGACACCCTCAGCCTTCAGATCCTCAATGATACGGAACAGGGCCTCGACCTCGTTGGAAGTCAGGGAAGAAGTAGGCTCGTCCAGGATCAGAACCTTACAGTTGGCGGAAACAGCCTTGGCGATTTCCACAGACTGCATCTGGGAAACGCTCAGCTCACCCAGCATCTGCTTGGGATCAAAGTTCATACGAACCTTCTTCAGCAGGACCTCGGTATCCGCATACATTTTTTCATGATCCACCACGGGGATAATACCCAGGAATTTCTTCATGGGGTAACGGCCCAGGAAAATATTCTCACCGATGGTACGGGCGGGAATGGGCTGCAGCTCCTGGTGCACCATGGCAATACCCATCTTCAGTGCTTCCAGCGGGTCCTTGATGCTGACCTTCTGGCCCTCATAAATGACCTCACCCTCGTCCATGGAATAAATACCGAACATACACTTCATGAGCGTGGATTTACCGGCGCCGTTCTCACCCATCAGTGCATGGACCTTACCGGGACGCAGACACAGCTGTGCATGGTCCAGGGCCTTAACACCGGGGAAAGACTTGCAGACGCCCCGCATTTCCAGACGGTACTCGTTCATAAAGCAGACCTCCAATCTCCTTATATATAAGACTCATTTCTTTGTCTCAGGAAAAAACAGAACATCGGATCTGATTTTTCCTCAGCCAAAGAACCGATTAACGTTTTCAAAGGGGTGGGCTGTTTCCAGCCCACCCGCAGAGCGAATCTAAGATTCAGAATTAGCCGAAGTAAGCAGCATCGACCTTGACGTAGTCGACCCAGTAGTAGTTCTGCAGAGCCTCGCCGTTCAGAGCAGCAACAGCAGCGTCAACAGCAGTGTGAGACTGACCGATGTGGTCGTTCAGAACGGTACCAGTCATAGTGCCGGCCTTGACCATCTCCTGGCACTCGTCCAGAGCGTCAACACCCAGCAGGTAGATGTCTTCACCGACCTTACGGCCAGCAGCTTCGATAGCAGCAGCAGCGCCCAGAGCCATACCGTCGTTGTTGCAGAAGACAACTTCGATCTCGTCACCGAACTGTGCCAGAGCAGCAGCGGTGATTTCCTGACCCTTGGTCTGATCCCAGTTACCAACGTTCTCAACCAGAGCCTCAACAGCGACGCCAGCGTCGGTCAGAGCCTTGATGGAGAACTCGGTACGGTACTGTGCATCGGGGTTCTCGGGGTCACCGATGACCATGATGTACTTCACAACGCCGTCACCATTGATGTCGCCCTTGTTGTCCAGAGCCAGGACGATCTCGCCCTGGTAGGTGCCGGACTGACGAGCGTCAGCGCCAACGTAGCAGACACCGGGGTTGTTGATGATGCCCTCGTAGGACTCGTCACCGTTGTCGCCCAGGGGCTCACGGTTGATGAGGATCAGAGGAATGTTGGCAGCAACGACCTTGTCGATCAGAACTTCGGCAGAGGAAGTCTGGACCAGGTTCAGGATGATGACATCCATGCCCTGGGTGATGAAGGTGTCGATCTGGTTGGTCTGCTCAGCCATGTCGTTCTTGGAGTCGACCATGGTGATGTTGTACTTGACAGTGTCAGTTTCCAGGGTCTTGAAGTAGGCCTCGATCTCCTGACGGTACAGGGTCATGAAGTTGTCGTTGTACTGGTAGATAGCAACACCGACATCATAGGTGGTGACGCCTTCAGCAGCGGGAGCATCAGCAGCGGGAGCGTCAGCAGCGGGTTCGCTGGAGCCACAGGCGACCAGGGTCAGAGCCATAGCCAGAACCAGCAGCAGGGAAATCAGCTTTTTCATTTGTGTTCCTCCTAAATATTGTATATGCTAAATCCGGAAATCCGGGTGTAGCCAGGAAATATTCTTCCTGTATTCTACAGGAAGACAAAAGGACGTCCTTTTGGTGTTTGTACCAAATCCAATTCTCGGCACATTACTCGCTCATTTTATACCAAATTGCATAAAATGTAAATAGTACACTTTAAACTTTTTTAATAAATCGCCCGGAAAATCCAATTTTTGTATATATTTCATATTGAGAACGTTTCCATTTTGGTCAGTTAGCGAAATCGTTTTCGGGATTAATTTGTCAGATATCTGTCCACTTCCTGTCCGACCTCAAAATCCCCTTTTTCCGGGATTTCACACAAGCAGAAACCGCACAGAATGATGGTAAGAAATATTCTCCTTGGGGGCGGTCATTTCCCATTCGTCATATTGATGCAGGACGCGGGTCTTTCATCCGGTCAATATCTTTGCTTTTGAAAAAGGTAGTATCCGGCCTGTAAACGCATAGGGTAAGCAAAGAACCGCTTCTGAGAATCCGGAAGAATCCAAGCTACAAAAACAGGGAACAAAAAAACCAGGATTCCGGAGAATCCTGAGGAGAATCTATCAGCAGAGGATGAGGAATCCGATTCAAAATTGTCTTTATTGGGACAATTTTGTTTTGCATTGACCATTCCACCGGACTGGTTGGATTTAGATGGGCCCGTATCCCTGCCCCAGCAAAAAGAAAAACCACACCAGATGGTTTGGTTTTCTTTTTGGCAGAGGATGAGGGATTCGAGTTAATCGCGGAGCGGCCGGGGCCCTACCCGGCCGGCAACAGTCCACCGGACTGGGATGAGATTTGTCAAGGGGCTTTTCCGCAAAAGAACACGTTAACGGAGTTTTTTTAAGAAATAAATGTCGTTAAGTTTACATCTGCTCCGAATGTATGTACAGTAGTTTTAAGGCAATATTTTCAACGTTCATAAGCAGTCTCTGTCGGTTCAGCGGTGCGAATCACAGCAAGCACCGCTTCTGCGCCTTCCATCAGGTTATCGGTTTTATAAACATCGGGATCTATTTCCCGAAGGTTAATTTTCTGCACGGTATAACTCCATTTCGATACATAGGTGTTTGACGGGTAAACCGAATGGAGGCGGGGAACGGCAGCTGCACAAATCAGGAAGTTTCGCCAAATTCGTCAATTAGAAGGGGCAGCACGTAATCTCTTTTGAGGGCAAAAGAAACGGCGGTCTTGAAATGTCCTTCAAAACCGCCGATGGGGGATCAAACCTTAAAATATGCGCACAAAATCATCTGCCCCGGTCAACGGTTTTTTCCCCGGACGGGGCAGATAATTTGTCATTTGGTAGTGTTTACAGACTTCCTTGATACAAAATGCAATAAATTATCTGTAGAGATTTCGTTATGGCGCAGGCGGCTGATGCTGTATTGCATCAAGAAGAATAAAAACCAAGCCGATATACACAGCAAGCGCCAGTGCGATCAGTGACAGCAGCAAAAGGTAAGCTCCCACCGTTATACATTCGTCTCCTTCTTATAGAGGGTGTCCTCTACCCGCAGTGTGTCGACAAGATCGGTAAACCAGCGCAGTTCGCCCAAAAATTTCTGGCGTAGTTCTCCCACATTTGCATTGCTTTTTCCAAGTTCAAAAAAATCGCGCCCGGTCTGGACCGCAACATGCAGCTTTCCGCTGCGCAGAAAGGACAGATAAACCGTGCCGCCGCTCTTGTCCGCCATGGCGGTAATATATTCCATCATGTGCGGAGTCAGGAGGTAGTACGCTTCCTGCGAATCATCCGCTCTGACACAGAAGCGTTTGTCGAACTGCTCGTTATCCATCGTGACATTGCTTTTCAGACTTCTTCGGGTTTTCTTTGTCCGCTCTGAGATATATACTTCGCCGGCAAGTTCCTTGCCGAAGTCGCAGGTAAG
>JAFQTF010000060.1 GCA_017409205.1 Oscillospiraceae bacterium
ACTCGAACCTGCACGCTCTCGCGGGGGAACCTAAATCCCCTGAGTCTACCAATTCCACCATGCCCGCATATTCTTTTGTGCCTCTGATTTTTACACGGAGAGGTATCCGAGGTGGGGCACTTAGCCTGATCCACAATATATAAAAACAGGCGATGCCCGTTTTTAGAGAACGGATTGCCACACCAGTGTGCGCACTGGCTCGCAATGACAGCGGGACGGAAAAACCTTCACTGAGGTGACAGCACCTAAATCCACCGAGTCTACCAATTCCACCATGCCCGCATATTCTTTTGTGCCTCTTATTTTTACACGGAGAGGGATCCGAGGTGGAGCATTTCGCTTGATCCACGATTTATAAAAACAGGCAAGCCTGCTTTAAACGAACATAACACAATTATTTTCGAGTTGCCCACAAGATAAAATCTATCTTTTTAACATCAGAAATATCCACATTAGGAAATAGTCTGTTGAACTCATTCAGCTTTTCTGTAGCTTCGCTCGACTTATACCAGTCACAGATGCGCTGATATAATTGTACTGTTTTCTGAAGCCGGTTTTTTTCATAATGATAAGGTGTGCGAAGTCCTAAGTTTTGCAATACAAACTTATCCCATATGGGCATATCCGGATTCACAGTTGCAAGAAGTTTGCTGCTGAACGATGCATGAATGGAGCCTGTCTCCTGATACAGGTAAGTAACAATATCCTCAAAAGTAAGCTCTCGATTATGTTTATTATGTTCCAGATAAATATAATAGGAATCATAGAAACCGGCAGGTCTTTGCCGCATACGGTAAAAACCGTTAAAGAATTTCTGGAACTCCGCATCAGCAGAAACATCAACTTCGTGGACACGTTTCATAATCCAGTTATATTTTTCTATACCGATCTCTACTCTGTCTAAAATCATTTCCATAGAAAAGCCTTCACTAAGGTACTAGCATCTAAATCCACCGGTCTTCCTGTTGCGGTGCCCGGCAGCCGCTTTGCCTGGCAAAGCAGGCTCGCGCCATGCCGACCGCTGCCACGCGCTCAGCTCGCTTTATCCGCCGCAGGCGGCGCTCGCATCGCTTCCCAATTCCACCATGCCCGCATGGGTTTTTATTTTACCATGCCGAGATTGGGTTGTCAATCGAAAGCAGGGAGAAGTTGCCGGAACCTGGGATGTTATGTATACAAAAAGACCGTCATTTTGCACGATTCACCCTTGACATTCGGCTGCGGGACTTGTAAAATAGACTCGGTATGGTGTACGCTGCCCCCGTATGGAATTAGGGTATGCGTTTCATTGATAACCGGCGATTCGAGCCGGGGTATGCGTTTTGTACCCTCACTGGGGTTTATGTTATGATTTTTGCTCGCCGGAGGTGGATTCCGGTCGGTTTTCATGCTTAATTTCACACAGGGACACTGCGCCCACCCCTTCGATGCTGAATTTTTGAAGAAGGAGGTGTGCTGCAAATTTATGGAAATTATTTTTGCCATCGTCGGCCTGCTGATCGGTCTGGCCATTGGCTGCATTGTGGGTATTACCTATCGCAAGAAGGTTGCGGAAAAAGAGATCGGCTCCGCTGAGCTGGAAGCTACCCGCCTGATCAACGAAGCGATCCGCAGCGGTGAGAGCCGTAAGAAGGAAATGCTTCTGGAGGCCAAGGACGAAATCCATAAATCTCGCACAGAACACGACAAGGAAGTCAAAGAACGTCGCGCCGAACTGAGCAAGCAGGAGCGCCGCCTGGAGCAGAAGGAAGCCACTCTGGATAAGAAAACCGAGGCCTTTGAGCGCAAGGAAGAGGATCTGGCCAAAAAGCTGGCTAAGGTCACCGAGACTCAGGCCCAGGCAGATGCCATCAAGGCACAGCAGCTGGAAACTCTGGAAAAGATCTCCGAGCTGACCCAGGAGCAGGCAAAGCAGTATCTGCTGCAGAGCGTGGAAGAAGAAGTCCGTCACGAAGCCGCCATGAAGATCAAGGAGATTGAGCAGCAGCTGAAGGACGAGGCAGAGGACAAGGCACGGGAGGTCATCTCCACCGCCATTCAGCGCTGCGCCGCTGACCATGCCGCGGAAGTCACCGTTTCCGTGGTCACCCTGCCCAACGATGAAATGAAGGGCCGCATCATCGGCCGCGAGGGCCGGAACATCCGGACCCTGGAAACCATCACCGGCGTCGATCTCATCATCGACGACACCCCCGAAGCCATCACCGTGTCCTCCTTCGATCCCGTCCGCCGGGAGATCGCAAGGCTGGCACTGGAAAAGCTCATTGTGGACGGCCGTATCCATCCCACCCGTATTGAGGACATGGTGGAGAAGGCACGCAAGGAAGTGGACCGCACCATCAAGGAAGAGGGCGAGCGCGCCTGCTACGAGACCGGTGTTCACAACCTGAATCCCGAGCTCATCAAGATCCTGGGCCGCCAGAAGTACCGTACCTCCTACGGTCAGAACGTTCTGAACCACTCCATCGAGGTTGCCCATATCGCCGGCCTTATGGCTGCCGAACTGGGCGTGGATGTGGCTCTGGCCAAGCGGGCCGGCCTGCTGCATGACTTGGGCAAGTCCATCGACCACGAAGTTGAGGGCAGCCATGTGCAGCTGGGTGCAGACCTTGCCCGGAAGTACAAGGAAAACGCCGTCATCGTCAATGCCATCGAGGCCCACCACGGTGACGTGGAGCCCAAGACCGTCATTGCCGTGTTGGTTCAGGCCGCCGATGCCATCTCCGCCGCCCGTCCCGGCGCCCGCCGCGAGAACGTGGAGAACTACATCCGCCGTCTGCAGAAGCTGGAGGAACTGACCGGTTCCTATCCCGGTGTAGATAAGGCCTTCGCCATCCAGGCAGGCCGTGAAGTCCGCATCATGGTCAAGCCCGAGGTTGTTACTGAGGACAACATGATTCTGCTGGCCCGTGACATCGCCAAGAAGATCGAGGCCGAGCTGGAATACCCCGGCCAGATCAAGGTCAATGTCATCCGCGAGACCAAGGCAGTGGAATACGCCAAGTAAACAACCTATGCCCGGAACCAATGGGCAGCACCTATAAAACAATTGACAGGCACAACAGCTATGTTGTGCCTGTTTTTTTATATAATTTACATTTGTGTAAACCTGTGACGCCAAACCGTTTGCAAAACCTGAAATTCAGGTAACCTTTCCGGCAGACAGGGATTTGAATATAACCGCGTACTTGCCGTATCATAAGATTGCAAAGACTGCACCGGTCAGGTGTGACGGGGACACTTATGATTGATACACTCATATTTCTCAAACATTGGTAACGGCAAAGACAAATCCGATCATTTCATACGAACCGGCAATCACTCAATTGCCGCGTATCAACCGGTTTTTCTTGTGAGAAGCCCGGCGGTGGGATATACCGAAGAAGCATTATGAATATCTATATATAGATGTTTTTCTGCTAAGAATCTCCCAGCAAATACTGGCGTCCTGGTTGAATGCGGGACTCTGCCGTTGCATAACTTCCAATTTGACGAACAGCAAGGACGCACTCCTCCACGCAGTGTCCAGCGGACAGCGATAAAGGCCGGGCTGCAAACGCAGCCTGGCCTTACCTGTTTTACAACCCATCCCGGATTCCGGAGTATTTTTTTGCGTTCCGGCCCTCCGCCGGGAATACTGGCTCCGGATTCTGGCTACAATGATTCCAAATCCCCCACAATCGTCCCCGGCGCACCGGTGAAGGCCGAGAGCACCTCCACCGCAATTGCATGGGCTTTGGCCAGCTCCACGCTCCGGTCATGGAGTACCTGGGCCCCGTTTTCGATGAGGGTCAGCATCCTGTCATAGCTGATCCGGCCGAACCGGACAGCATCCGCATAAATCCGGGGATCCCGGTCATAGACCCCGTCCACATCCGTAAAGATCTGGCATTTGTCGGCTTTCAGATATGCCGCCAGAGCCACGGCAGTGGTATCGGAACCGCCCCGGCCCAGAGTCGTGATATCCCCGTCAGGATCCAGCCCCTGGAAGCCCGCCGCCACCACGATCTTACCCCGCTCCAGCTCCTTACGGATCCGGCTGCATCGGATGGCCCGGATCCGGGCATCCCCATGGCAGCCGTCCGTATCGATTCCGGCCTGCCAGCCCGTCAGGCTGACGGCGGGATGTCCCATGGCGCCGATGGCCATAGCCGTAAGCGCGGCGCACAACTGCTCCCCGGCAGCAAGATACGCATCCATTTCCCGGCTGGAGCCCCGGGGGTTGATCTCCGCAGCTCTGCGGATCAGGTCGTCGGTGGTCCGGCCCTGGGCGGATACCACCATAACGATCCGGTGTCCCTGCCGCGCAAGGCCCACTGCCCGGCTGGCAGCAGACCGGATCTTTTCCCCGTCTGCCAGAGATGTTCCTCCGTATTTCTGTACGATCAGCATCGCAATCCCTCCCGGCACATCCTATGTCACCACCGGGGGAATGGTGCCGAAAAAAGAAAACTGCCGCCCACAGGGCGGCAGCAGGAGGGATGAAGGATTCCATCAGCCGGCCAGAACTTCGGCCTTCACAACACCGGAGATCTGATTCATGGAGTGCAGCAGTTCCTCCAGAGACACAGTCAGATCCATGGTCTCCGCAGAAATGGTCACAACGGCGGTACCATTGGTGGGAACGATGGAATTGATGGTCATGATATTGGCCTTGGCGGCGGCAAAGAGACTCAGGATCTCAGACAGCAGACCTGCCTCATCGTGCAGCAACAGCTGGAAGGTAATGATCCGTCCCGTCATCATATTCTGGAAGGGGAGGACGGCATCGCGGTACTTGTAGAAGGCACTTCGGCTGATATCGGTCATACGGGTTGCTTCGTTGACGGTGGTAGCTTCTCCGGTGGAAAGGAGCCGTTTTGCTTCTGCCACCTTCAGAAACACTTCCGGCAGAGCCGATGCTTCTACAATGTAATACTTGGGTTTCGTGGACATGTATGGCCTCCTTGTGTTTTGTGCTTGTCACAGCGACACTTGTTTTCTCAGGGAACATTGTAGCATATATTTTTCAAATTGCAACCCCCAATATCAAAATGAACGGAGGAATCTCATGCGCGCCGGAACCAAAAGCATCCTGTCGCTGCTTCTGATCTGCCTGATTTTGTGGCTGGCAGGAAAATATCTGCTGCCGCTTTTCCTGCCCTTTCTGCTGGGAGCAGGGCTGGCGCTGCTGGCAGAACCGCCGGTGCGGTTTCTCTGCGGCAGGCTCCGGTTACCCCGGAGCGCCGCAGCCGGCATTGGGGTGGCCGCTGTTTTCATCGGCATCAGTACTCTGTTTCTGATGCTCTGCGCCTTTCTTGTGCGGGAGCTGGGAGTCCTGGCAGGGATCCTGCCGGATCTGACAGACACCGCCCGGGCCGGCATCACCCTGCTGGAAGACCGGCTGCTTTGGCTGGCGGAAAAGGCGCCCGCAGAGATCCGGCCCATTCTGGCAGACAATGTCTCAGAGCTGTTCTCCGGCGGAACCGCCCTGCTGGACAGAGGGTTTGCCTATGTTCTGGGGCTGGCCGGTACCATCCTCAGCCATGTTCCGGACAGCGCCCTGAGTCTGGGCACCGCAGTGATCTCTGCTTTCATGATCTCTGCCAAGCTGCCCCGGATCCGCCTTTGGTTCCGGGAAAATTTCCCCCGGGACCGGCTTCGCCCTCTGCTGCAGACGCTCCGGCGGGTCCGGACAGCTTTGGGGGGATGGCTGGCGGCGCAGGTGCGCCTGGCTGGCATGACTCTGGGCATCCTGCTGGCAGGCTTTTTGATTCTGAGAATCCCCTATGCTCTGCTGTGGGCCTTCGGCATATCCCTGCTGGATGCGCTGCCGGTGCTGGGCACCGGCACTGTACTGCTGCCCTGGGGGCTGGTCTGTTTTCTCCAGGGGGACAAGGCCAGAGCGCTGGGTCTTTTGGGCATCTATGCGGTGATCTCCCTGACCCGGTCGGCCCTGGAGCCAAAGCTTCTGGGGCGGCATTTGGGGCTGGACCCTCTGGCCACCCTGTTCGCCCTGTATGCAGGCTATAAGCTCTGGGGCATCGGGGGAATGCTGCTGGCACCGCTGCTGGCTGTGACCGTAGTGCAGCTGATGCCGAAAAAATAATAAAAAATTAATGGGAAGGCAAAGACTTTCTAAGGGTTTGTGTGATATGATATGGCCAAGAGAAAGAAGGACATTGCCATGGACATGACACGATTCTATAAAAATAAAAAGCTTATTCCGGCGCTGACTCTGATCCTTGTACTGCTGATCGCGGTGCTGGGGGCAAGGCCCGCCTGGTACGCCCTTACCGATCTGACCTTTTACTGGCAGGAGCGGTCTGAGACCGAGATCCGGGTCAAGGCCTTTGCAGAGGAAAAGGGCCTGTTTTTCGCCCAGTATCCCAAAAGCCTCATCGATCTGCTGGAACGGAATCCGGAAACAGAGGACTTCGTACTGAACTATCCCCTGCGGGAAGACCGGAACACAGATCTTTCCGGCTTTGACCGGAGGGAAGGCGTACCGCTGTTCCTGCAGTGGGATCCCATGTGGGGCTATGAAACATACGGCAGCGATTTTCTGGCCGTCACCGGCTGCGGCCCCAGCTGCCTGGCCATGGCGGGCTACTACCTCACCGGCTCTCAGGACATGAATCCCCGGGATATTGCTGCCTTTGCCGAGCGAAACCGGTACTATGCTCCAGGCTATGGCTCCTCCTGGACACTGATCAGCGAGGGCTGCGGCAAACTGGGCCTTACCGCCACGGAGCTTCCCCTTGTAGAAAAGAAGATCACCAATGCCCTGGAAGCAGGACATCCCGTGATCCTGGCACTGGGGGAAGGGGACTTCACCACCACCGGCCATTACATTGTGTTGACGGGAATGAAGGACGGCGCCTTCACCCTTAACGATCCCAACAGTATCCTCCGCTCCAGGCAGCTCTGGACCTATGAGCAGCTGGAAGGGCAGATCCGCAATATCTGGGAGATCAGCCTCCCGCAGTAACAGAAATCCCGGGGATGAGATCATCCCCGGGATCGTTTTTTATTCTGCTTCCGAAAACAGCTTTGCCTGCCTCCGGGCGGATGCCACCTGGGCCAGCGCTTCATTCATCCGGTCCAGCTGATTGTGCCTTGCTGCCGCGGAAGCAAGGAAGCCCGAAGGATTTTCGAAGTACCGGCCGATCTCCACAGGCTGCTTCAAAATATCTGCTGCCTGTTTCAGCCGCTGAAGGAGGGGTAGACACTGGTTCGTCCAGCCAATGTAGGCTGTCCCGATCTCGTGCCGCTCTTCATGGCTGATGATCTCACCTGAGCGCTGTCCTCTGAGCAGCGCGCGATAGTCCTCCAGGGCCGACTCTGTCTTTTCAAGCAGCGGCCGCAGGGCTTCGGCACAGTATTTCGCTTCCAGCGCGGCCCACCGTTGTGCCGAATCCGGCTGTTCCAGTGCCCGGTCACGGAGGGTAGCCGCATCAGGCAGGGAAGACCGCTCCGTTTCCAGCTGCTTCTCCTGCACAGAAAGGGACTCCTTTTCCCGTTCCAGCGATTCAAGCACCGACTGGGCTGCGTTTACCGCTCTGCGCAGCGCTTCCTGCTTTTCTTCCTGCTTTCCGGATATCCTGTCCAGGAAGCCACGGAAGCTTCCGCCGTATAGCGTTTGCTCCTGCTGTGCCTGCCGCAGATCATATTTTGCCTGTTTCAGAGCCTTTCGGATCTCCTCCCGGCGGCCTGACAGCCGCAGAAGGCCGGTTTCCAGTTCATAGCAGCGGATCATCTGGTTTTCCACGGTGTTTCCCCCCTTTGTTTCACATGAAACAGTTTATTCTGCGCCCATGAGGATCTGAGCCAGCTCGGAGCTGCCATCCAGAATGACCGTCTTTTCGTCGCCGTTGAGGCTGTTCTTCAATGCTTCCAGAGCCAGCCGGAATTCATAGAAATCCTGCTTGTCCTGGCTGTCGTAGGCGGCGGCCAGCATCCGCATGTACTCGGCCTCGCCCTCCGCCACCAGCTTGGCAGCCTCTGCTTCTGCATTGGAGACGATAATCCGCACCTGCTTGTCCACATCATTGCGGATGATGGAGGCTTCGTAGTTGCCGTCGGCTGTGTACTTCTCCGCCATCTGGTTCCGCTCGGAGATCATACGGCTGTAAACCGCATTCAGATTGGATTCGGGCAGGTCGAACTGCTTGATCTTCACATCCTCCACATGGATGCCGTAAGTCTTGGCCAGATCGTCCACATCAGCGGCGATGCCCTCGTAGATCTGGTTCCGCTCCGCACCGTCATTCATATTGATGATATCGGACTGGGCCAGAGTACCCATGACGGTCTTCAGCTCATTATAGGTCAGGGCATCCAGACGCTGCTCCGCCACGCCGGTGGAACCCAGAGTCTGATAAAACAGCTTGGGGTCAGAGATGCTCCAGAGAATGTAGCAGTCCACAGTCATGTTCTGCTTGTCGGAGGTCAGCACCTCGGAAGGGGGGATGTCGTAGAACTGGGTAGCCTTTGTAAAATACTTCACGTTGTCCAGGAAGGGAATCTTGAAGTGCAGGCCCGCCTGATCGGTGGTTTCAATGATCTTGCTGAACCGAACGGTGCAGGCATACTGGTTTTCCCGGACGGTGAACATGCTGTTGACAGCGATCACGGCGGCCAGCAGCAGGATAATCAGGAAAATACCGCTTTTCTTCATATTAGTTTTCCCCTCCTTCGGTGGTCACAAGAGATTCCAGCGGCAGCAGAGTCTGCACATCGCTGCCGGAGCCGGTATTGATGAACAGCTTGATGTCGGGAAGGATCTCGGAAATGGTCTCATAGTACATACGGCTGCGGGTAATGGCAGGATTCTGGGCATATTCAGCATACATGGCCTCGAACATGGCCACCTGCTCCGTTGCCTCGTTGATGCGCTTCTGGCGCAGGTATTCGGCGTTCTGGATGGTCTTGTCCGCCTGAGCCTGGGCCTGGGGCAGCTGTGCATTCTGGTAAGCCTTGGCATCATTGATGACGGTCTCGGCCTTCTGTTTTGCAGTTTCCACGGCCTTGAAGGCTTCAATGACCTCCATGGTAGGCGGTTCGGCATCCTGGATCTTCACATCCACCAGCGTCAGGCCGATGTCGTAATCCTCCAGGATCTGGGACACCAGATCCTTCACCTGCATCTGGATATTTTCCTTACCATCGGTCAGAACCGCATCCACGGTGGATGAGCCCACCACATTGCGGACCTGGCTCTGGATCAGATTGCGCAGGATCAGTTCCGGGTTGTTGGAGGAATAGAGGTACTGCACCGGATCGGAGATCTTGTATTCCACAAAGAAATCCACGTTGACGATGTTGTAGTCGCCGGTGATCATGGTGCTTTCATTTTCATTGACATTGTAGTGGTTTCCGTCGCTGGTATAGCCCAGCTCGATCTTCTGGTACACATTCACATCCACCTTCTTCACCTGCTGGATGCCAAAGGGGATCATGAAGTGGACGCCTGCATCGGTAACGTCAGTCACCTTGCCGAAGGTGGTGACTACCGCCTGCTGCTTGTCATCCACAGTGTAGAAGCAGGTCATGGCGCCCAGCACCAGAACTGCAAACAGGATGAACACCACTGTGGTTTTGCCGAACCGCTTCATGTCCGGCATCTTCTTGGTTTTCTTGGGCGCTTTCGGAGGCGTCCAGCTGTAGGTTCCGTTTTCTTCCATTTTGTTTTCTCCTTTTATAGTGTTGTAAGGGATCAATGATTTCCATTTTACATCCGTTCAAAGCCCAGGTAGCGGGTGCCCTGGAAGGTAAGTCTGCCCCGGTCACCTTCCACCAGCAGACCATATTCATGACCCCGGAGTTCCAGTTCCATCCGGTCACCGGATTCCACCTCAAAGGTCACGAAGTAATTGGTGCGGGAATGGCGGTGGACATGATTTTTCCCGCTCATGGTGCGGCGGTAATCGCTGCGCTTGCCCACGATCTTTGCCTCCACCGTCAGCCGGGGGCTTTTTTCATTGTGATGCCATTCCTTCAGTGAGCGGATCACCGCCAGTCCGATAATAACCAGCATCAGAACCGGAACGGCCACAAACAATATGCGGTGCAGGCTGTACTGAAGCAAAAAGACAGGGTCCATTATTTTCTCCTCCTTATAGCTCCGCGATCATCTTCTCTGCCGCGTTGCGCAGGGTATTTGCCACCCAGACGGTGAGCATAATCTTCAGCACCCGGATGAGCTTGTCTCTGGCGCCGGGGACAGGCTCATGATAATCCCGGGTCACTTCCTCCAGCGCATCATCCCAGCTCTCGGTGCCGCCAATGTAACGGGCACGGGCTGCCAGCTTCACGAACATGAAGTACAGCACGGTGTCATCCACCAGGTCATCACTTTCATCGCTGAGACTGCCGTTGAGATAGGTCATCAGACCGCAGATTTTTTCCAGCGGGAGGCTGCCCTTCAGCAGATTCATATTGATGATCCGGCAGACCTGCTCCATATCATAGCGCTTGCCCCGGGGAGAGGGGAGGAAGCCCCGCTTCACCCAGTTCTGTATGGTGTGGCTCTCCAGGCCGGTAACTGCAGAAACCTGGCTCAGGGTCAGGCCCCCTGCCAGAAACATGGAGGCAAAAAGGCCATCGGTGCGGTCCGCATCCTGCCGCTTGCCTTCCAGTGTGGTACCGGGTATGATCCAGTTCATTATGCCATTCCTCCTTTCCTTGTGATGACATTATATCACACGGTCATTTGACCGTCAATAGAGTTCTGCGGATTGTTTGTAAACAATTCGTGAATCAATTTTTTCCGGAAAAACAAAACCCCTCTTTACGAACCGAAAAAAGTGTTGTACAATAGGGGCGATCTGTATAAAGGGAGGTATGTGCATGAACTGCATGAAATGCGGCAGCGAGATTGAGGAAGGACAGGTCTTTTGTGCTGACTGTCTGGAACTCATGGCCAAGTACCCCGTTAAACCCGGCATTGCCATTCAGCTTCCCCACCGGAAAGAAACGCCGGTGCTGAAAAAGATGCACATCAAACGCCGTCAGCCTCCCACGCCGGAAGAGCAGATCCACCGGCTGAAGAAACGGCTCAGGGTTGTTTTGATCCTGTGGCTGCTGACACTGGTCCTGCTGGCAGTCACCATCTATCCCACCTTTGATTACTTCTTTGGTGAGGATATTCCGCTTCCCGGGCAGAATTATCATACCGTCACTTCCACGGAGTCCACAGCTCCGTGAGAGATGTTTCACGTGAAACTTTTCTTCTCTGCGGCAGCATGCCCTGTTTCACGTGAAACAAAATAACCGCCGAAAGACAGAAGGAGGCGAAAATGGGCAAGATAATAGCAGTCGTCAATCAAAAGGGCGGCGTGGGCAAAACCACCACCGCAGTAAACCTCACGGCAGCCCTCCATGAGCTGGGCCTGAAGGTCCTGCTGGTTGACTTCGATCCGCAGGCAAACGCCACATCCGGCATGGGTGTGGACAAAAGAAAGATAAAGCACTCCGTCTATGACATAACCATCAACGGAACACCGGCAAACAAAGCCATCGTCTCAACCAAATACGGTGATGTGTTGCCAGCATCCTCTGACCTGGCGGGCGCAACGGTGGAGCTGATTAACGCAGAGCACCGGGAACGCCAGCTGGACATGGCACTGACGGATTTAAAGAAAGAGTACGACCTGATATTCGTGGACTGTCCTCCGTCCCTGGAACTGCTGACATTAAACGGTCTGTGCGCCGCTGATGCCATACTGGTGCCTGTACAGTGCGAATACTACGCGCTGGAAGGTCTCAGCGACCTGATGGGAACACTGAGAATGGTCAAGCGAAAGCTGAATCCCCGTCTGGAGATCTTTGGCGTGGCCCTGACTATGTTTGACGGCCGAACCAACTTCTCCACACAGGTGGCGCAGGAAGTCCGCCGGCATTTCCCCGGAAAGGTCTTCTCGACCGTGATACCCCGAAACGTCCGTCTGGCAGAAGCACCCAGCCACGGAATTCCCGTCACAGCCTATGACCGCTCCAGCCGGGGCAGCAAGGCATACATGGCCATGGCGGAAGAGATCAAAACAAAACTGATGAAAGCGTGAAACAACGAGAACAAAATATGGTGATACAACGCCGAATAAGACGGTCAGAAAAATAAAGGCCCGACATTCCCGTTAAAACCACACAGCAGGCCTCGAACTTCACGTAAAAGAAAGGAGCAGAAATGGCTTCAAAATCATCAAACAAAGGACTGGGCAAAGGACTTGGCGCACTTCTTGGAGACTTCGCTGAAGAACCCATGGAGAAGAGCGCCTACCAGCTGCTGCCGATCTATAAAATCGAACCCAATCCGGATCAGCCCCGACAGGATTTTGACGAAGAGGAGCTGCAGGCCCTGGCGGATTCCATTGAGGTCCACGGCGTCATCCAGCCACTGACTGTACGGGAGCTGTCCAGCGGATACTACCAGATCATCGCAGGCGAACGCCGCTGGCGCGCAGCTCGTATCGCCAATCTCACCGAGGTGCCAGCAGTCATCATAGAAGCAGATGACAAAAAGATGATGGAACTGGCCCTCATCGAAAACCTGCAGCGCCAGGACCTGAATCCGGTGGAAGAAGCCATGGGCTACCAGTCACTGATCCAGGAATATGGACTGACCCAGGAAGATGCCGCAAAACGGGTGGGAAAATCCCGCCCCGCAGTGGCAAACGCCCTGCGTCTGCTGTCTCTCCATCCCGATGTGCTGGAAATGCTGCGGCAGGGAAAACTAACCGCCGGTCACGCCAGAGCTGTGCTGACTCTGAAGGCAGAAAAGCGTCAGTTGGAAGCCGCCCAGAAGATCAGCGCACTGGGCCTGTCCGTCCGGCAGGCTGAACTGCTGTGCAAAAACATGGCGAAGGAAATCTCCGTCAAAAAAGAACCGGAAATTTTTGCCGTAGACTACGTGGCAGAATGTGAAAAACAGCTGAGCAAACAGCTGGGACGGGGCGTAAAGATCATCAACGGCAAGCGAAAAGGAAAGTTTGAGCTGGAATTCTACGGTCAGGATGACCTGCAGAATCTGCTGGACGCCCTGATGAAGCTGCAGAAATAAAAGAAAATACTATTATTGAGAGGTAATATTATGTTAGACATTATCAAGATCAGAAGAGAGCCTGATGTAATCAAGGCCGGTCTGAAGGCCAAGGAAGTGGACTGCGATGCCATCGTGGACAAGATCCTGGAGCTGGATGTGCAGGTCCGGGCACTGAAGACCTCCACCGAGACCAAGACCGCAGAAAAGAACAAGATCACCAAGGAAAACGGCAAGCTCTTCGGCATGAAGAAGGGCGCAGAAAAGCAGGGCAAGGACACCGCTGAGATCGAGACAAAAATCGCTGCAAACATGGCCGCTTCCGTAAAGATCGACGAAGCCATCGCCGATGACAAGGCAAAGCTGAAGGAACTGGATGCCGAGTTGCTGCAGAACATGCTGGCTCTGCCCAACATGCCTGATGCCGACCTGCTGCCCGGCGGCAAGGAAAACAACGAGCCCCTGCGCTACATCGGCGAGAAGCACAGCTTTGACTTTGAGCCCAAGCACCATGTTGACCTGTGCACCGATCTGGGCCTGATCGACTATGAGCGGGGCGTCAAGCTGGCAGGCGGCGGCAACTGGATGTACACCGGCATGGGCGCAAGACTGGAATGGGCTCTGCTGAACTACTTCATCGACACCCACACCGCTGATGGCTACGATTTCATCCTGCCTCCCCACATGCTGGAGTACCAGTGCGGTCTGACTGCCGGCCAGTTCCCCAAATTCGCTGACGAAGTCTTCAAGATCGCCAACCACCCCACCGAGGGCGGTACCTTCTATATGCTGCCCACCGCTGAGGCTGCTCTGGCTTCCGTCTACCGCGACGAGATCCTGACCGAGGCAGATCTGCCCAAGAAGTTCTTTGCCTACACCCCCTGCTTCCGCCGCGAAGCCGGCTCTCACCGTGCCGACGAGCGCGGTATGGTCCGCGGCCACCAGTTCAACAAGGTTGAAATGTTCCAGTTCACCACCCCCGAAGGTTCCGACGAAGCCTTCGAAGAGCTGGTGAAGAAGGCTGAAAACCTGGTCGCCGGTCTGGGTCTGCACTTCCGCACCGTAAAGCTGGCAGCAGGCGACTGCTCCGCATCCATGGCAAGAACCTACGACATCGAGATCCTGATCCCTTCCATGAACGGCTACAAGGAAGTTTCCTCCGTCTCCAACGCCCGTGATTATCAGGCACGCCGCGGCAACATCAAGTACCGCCGGGCCGACGGCAAGACCGATTTCGTTCACACCCTGAACGGCTCCGGTCTGGCTACCTCCCGAATCTTCCCCGCCATCGTAGAGCAGAATCAGCGTGCCGACGGCTCCATCGTGGTGCCCGAAGTCCTGCGCAAGTATCTGGGCGGCATCGAGATCATCGAAAAGAAGTAATAGCAGCTAACAAAATGCAGTTGGCAATTATGGTATGGCCTTCGGCATCACACAAATTGATTCCGAAAAACAAACCCAGCAATTGCCAACTGCAAACCATCAACTCAACAAACAACGAAAGGAACTTTGATACTATGAAAAAGCCCGCATGGTTTGATGAATTCATGACCTTTGCCGTAAAGGGCAACGCCATGGCACTGGCTGTTGGTACCATCATCGGCGCCGCATTCTCCACCATCACCAAATCCCTGACCGACGACATCATCATGCCCATTATCGCCATCTTCATGGGCGGCATCGATTTCTCCGAGCTGAAGATCACCCTGCCCCGCCTGTTCGGCGAAGCTCCCGTGGATGAAGCCGGCAACATCATCGCCAACACCCTGAACTACGGCAACTTCATCTCCGCCGTCATCAACTTCTTCATCCTGGCCCTGGTGGTGTTCTTCCTGGTCCGCAGCCTGAACAAGATGGCTGAAATTGGCAAGAAGAAGGAAGAAGCCGCTGCCGCCGCAGAGCCCCCCGCACCTCCCGCACCCAGCGCAGAGGAAGTCCTGCTGGGCGAGATCCGCGATATTCTGAAAAACAAGTAAGCCAAACTATGCAAGCCAGCACAGGATTTGCAAATATCGCCAAAAACTTTGCACTTTCCGTCATATACATAAGAACTCAGAACTCTACGGCCTAAGTTTTTAGTAAATCGTAACAAAAATATCGATAAACATTTGACAAATACGCCCAAAGGATTTATAATGAATCTGATGGGTGTATTTTTTGTCGCTTATCTAAGGTTTTTTATAATTCTGAAAGGACGGATCAGAAACATGTATAAAATTGTTCGCAAAAAGGAACTGAATGCCGCTGTTACCCTGCTGGAGATCGAAGCACCCTTCATCGCCAAGAAGGCACACGCCGGTCAGTTCATCATCTTCCGCATCGATGAGCAGGGCGAGCGCGTTCCCCTGACCATCGCAGGTTACGACCGTGAGAAGGGCACTGTTACCATCATCTTCCAGAAGGTCGGCTTCTCCACCATCGCTCTGGGCAACCTGAACGAGGGTGACTACATCCGCGACTTTGTTGGCCCCCTGGGCAAGCCCACCCATACCGAAGGCGTCAAGCGCGTCTGTGTCGTTGGCGGCGGCGTCGGCTGCGCCATCGCTCTGCCCTCCGCAGCTGCTTTCAAGGAAGCTGGCGCTGAGGTCGATGTCATCGTTGGCTTCCGTTCCAAGGACATCGTTATCCTGGAGGACGAGTTCCGTGCTGTTTCCGACAATATGTACCTGATGACCGACGACGGTTCCTACGGCGAGCATGGCTTCGTAACCGTCAAGCTGCAGGAGCTGCTGGAGAAGGGCAACCAGTATGATGCCGTTCTGGCCATCGGCCCCATCCCCATGATGAAGTTCGTCTGCAAGACCACCGAGCCCTTCGGCGTCAAGACCATGGTCTCCCTGAACCCCATCATGATCGACGGCACCGGCATGTGCGGCGGCTGCCGTGTCACTGTCGGCGGCGAGACCAAGTTCGCCTGCGTCGACGGCCCCGAGTTCGACGGCCACAAGGTCGACTTCGCTGAGCTGATGAGCCGTAATGCCACCTACTGCCAGCGCGAGAAGGAAGTCACCGAAACCCACGCCTGCCGCATGGACGCCATGGGCAAGGCTCTGATCAAGTAATTTAAGGAGGAAACTGTAATGGCTAACATGTCTCTGAAGAAGACCCCCATGCCCGAGCAGGATCCCAAGGTCCGTGCCCGCAACTTTAAGGAAGTCTCCCTGGGCTACACCGCTGAGCAGGCTATCGAGGAAGCCAACCGCTGCCTGAAGTGCAAGAACCCCAAGTGTGTCACCGGCTGCCCCGTCAACATCCGCATCCCCGAGTTCATCGCCAAGGTTCAGGAAGGCGATTTCAAGGCTGCATACGAGATCATCTCCACCACCAATGCACTGCCCGCTCTGTCCGGCCGTGTCTGCCCCCAGGAGAGCCAGTGCGAGTGCCACTGCGTCCGCGGCATCAAGGGTGAGCCCGTTGCCATCGGCCGTCTGGAGCGTTTCTGCGCCGACTGGTACCGTGAGAACATCAACGCCATGCCTGAGAAGGTAGAGTCCAACGGTATCAAGGTTGCTGTTGTCGGTTCCGGCCCTGCCGGCATGACCGCCGCTTCCGACCTGGCCAAGAAGGGCTACGCTGTCACCATGTTCGAAGCTCTGCACACCGCAGGCGGCGTTCTGGTCTACGGCATCCCCGAGTTCCGTCTGCCCAAGGCCATCGTTGCCAACGAAGTCAAGAAGCTGGAAGCTCTGGGCGTTGAAGTCATGACCAACATGGTCATCGGCCGCGTCCTGACCATCGACGAACTGTTCGAGATGGGCTACAAGGCTGTCTTCGTGGGCTCCGGTGCAGGTCTGCCCATGTTCATGAACATCCCCGGCGAAGCTCTGAAGGGCGTTATGTCCGCCAACGAGTACCTGACCCGTACCAACCTGATGAAGGCTTACGACGAGAACGCTGATACCCCCGTCATCAAGTCCAAGGCTGTTGCCGTTGTCGGCGGCGGCAACGTGGCTATGGACGCTGCCCGCTGCGGCATGCGTCTGGGCGCTGAGCACGTTTACATCGTCTACCGCCGCGGTGAGGCTGAAATGCCCGCCCGTCTGGAAGAAGTCCATCATGCCAAGGAAGAGGGCATCGAGTTCAAGACTCTGTGCAACCCCATCGAGATCATTGGCGATGAGACCGGCCGTGTCTGCGGCATGAAGTGCATCCGTATGGAGCTGGGTGAGCCTGATGCTTCCGGCCGCCGCCGTCCCGTGGAGATCCCCGGCAGCGAGTTCATCCTGGATGTCGACACTGTCGTTATGTCTCTGGGCACCAGCCCCAACCCCCTGATCCGTTCCACCACTCCCGGTCTGGACACCAACCGCAAGGGCTGCCTGATCGTGGACGAGAACGAAATGACCACCCGTGAGGGCGTCTTCGCCGGCGGCGATGCTGTTACCGGCGCTGCCACCGTCATCCTGGCCATGGGCGCAGGCAAGAAGGCTGCCGAAGCCATCCACAACTTCATCCAGAAGCAGTAATTCGTTTCTGTTGCCCTCCCGTGGAAACACGGGAGGGTTTTTCATGTCCGCTCTTTCAGCCTGTCATAAAGCATCAGGGCAGACCAGGAAAGAGGCAGCCACAAAAGCATAAACCCGGGACAGATCTGGCCCAGCCAGTTGCCGGGGGCATCCCGGTAATCCCATACAGAAAAATCCCGGTTTACCGCCAGGCCAAAGGCCAGTTCCGTCATGGTAATGATCCCGACCCCGGCAAGAATTCGGAAAGGCAGGGGCAGACGGGGCTGAACCTCCTGCAGATGTCCCACCAGCAGCAGGCAAATGCCACCCGCCAGAAACATGCTCCAGTGGCTTCTGCCCCGCCAGAGCAGCTCAAGACATACATAAATAACCCCTCCGGCCAGGAAAATCAGTAAAAAACGCCTGAAATGCAAATAAATCACCTCAAAAACAGTATTCCCAAATTTTTCCGAAATATTTTTGAAAAAATGCTTGACAAAACGAGAATCAAAGGATATAATAATGAAGCTGATTTCGGCGACCCCCGAAATCAATGACCAATATGGCGGCATAACTCAGTTGGTAGAGTAGCCGGTTCATACCCGGTATGTCATCTGTTCGAATCAGATTGCCGCTACCAGGCCCGTTGGTCAAGCGGTTAAGACACCGCCCTTTCACGGCGGTAACATGGGTTC
>JAFQTF010000061.1 GCA_017409205.1 Oscillospiraceae bacterium
CTCATGAGTGTTGGTGATGATGAAGCCATCCACACTGCCCTCATATTCAGGAACATCGTCTTCCGTGACAGTGTACACGATCTCCTGGCCGTTTGCATACTTGTCCAGATCGGTGAAAGAGTCTTTCCAGCCGCCTTCTGCAGTCAGGGTCAGGGTCTTTTCGGTATCGACACCATCTGCAAACAGATGGACAGTGATGCTTTCAGGCCGGAAGCCATCCTGATTGTCATTGTCCTCCCAAACCTTTGTCACTTCGATTTCGATCTTTACAGGGATGTGGGTATTGGTAACAGTGAAACCGGTTGCTGCATCGCCGGTGATTTCGGTGGTGTAGTCAGTGACTTCCACTTCCTGAACGGTATAGGTGATTTCAACACCTTCGGCATACTTGTCCAGCTCGGTGAAGGTATGCTTCCACTGGTTATCTTTGTTCAGTTCCACAGAACCTGCTTCTTCACCATTGGCCAGCAGGTTAATGGTGATACTATCAGGACGGAAGCCATCCTGATCATCATTGTCCTCCCAGACCTTGGTGACAGATACTTCGGTCTGTTCAGGTGTGTGGGTATTGGTAACGGTGAATCCGGTTTCTGCATCGCCGGTGATTTCAGAGGTATAGCCATCAACAGCGTTTTCTGTGATGGTGTACTCGATCTTCTCGCCGTTCTGGTATTCTTTCAGTCCGGTGAATTCCCATGTGCCCTCGGCAACAGCAACAGAATCGATCTTCTCACCATTGGCCAACAGGTTGATGGTGACGGTCTCAGGACGGATGCCATCCTGATTGTTGGCATCTTCCCACACCTTGGTACCGCTGATAGTCAGGTTGGAAAGGCTGTTGGTCAGGGAGCTTGCAGTGGAATCTGCAGAGCCACGGTTGTAAGTACCATGTGCAAACCAGGACCACTGGCTGGTCTTACCGAACTGAACTTCCGTTTCGGTAACGGTCATGCCAAATTCAGATTGATTGCCAACACCGCTGATGAAGGTATAATTGGAAATGTCACTGCTGAATCCGGTAGCTGCTGCAACAGATTCCACAATCAGTGCACGTTCAAAGGATGCCAGTGCATCCCAGGACCAGCACACATAGTCGTTGCCCTTCTTGGCAACAACAATGGACTTGGCATCCTGTGCGCTGCTGATGGCCAGGGAACTGCAGGGCTTGGTTTCTCTCCAGCCGGCCCCGGCGCTGGGATCATTGAATACGACAATCGGATTCTTTGTGTCAGACAGAACATAATTGAGGACAGTATCCTCTTCAACGGTGAATTCCACGCCCACAGGGCTTTCGCCGGTGCCGGGAATGCCATTGGAAATGTCGAAGCTCCAGGTCCAGTTGGGGCCGGTAACGGTCTGGGTAGCCACCTTCTTACCGTCAGCCAGCAGGTGGACGGTGATGGAATCAGGACGACCGGTTTCATCACCATTGTCATCCCAGATCTTCTGGCCGGTGATGGTCACGCGTCCGTACATCTGATTGAAGGGATCATTGTCCACATACTTGTTGGTGATGGTATATCCGGAAACGCTGTGCTCATAGCCTTCGGGAGCACTCGTCTCACCAACGGTATAGTTGATCTCCGTACCTGCGCTGTTCTTGGGCAGGCCGGTCCAGGTATGGGTCCATCCGCCGGCTTCATTCAGTTCAACAGGCTCGCCGACAGCAGAACCGTTGCCATACAGCTGGAAGCTGACGCTTGCAGGACGCTTGCCCAGGCTG
Organism: Oscillospiraceae bacterium; assembly: GCA_017409205.1. GTDB lineage: Bacteria > Bacillota > Clostridia > Oscillospirales > Oscillospiraceae > Faecousia. The sequence continues at coordinate 1,724 of JAFQTF010000061.1, forward strand.
TCATCATTATCTTCCCAGACCTTATTTGCGGTGATATCCACGGTCTCAGGGGTGTAGCTGTTGGTGACAGTCAGATGTGTGCCATTGTTGCCAACCGTCTTGGTATAGACGTCGGAAACATCTTCCTCATCGATGGTATAGGCGATGCTGTTGCCGGCATCATCATGAGAGGGCTTACCGGTAAAGGTATGCTGCCAGCCGTTGTCATCGCTGAGGACCACAGAATCGTTCAGGACACCGTTGGCATACAGGTTGACGGTAACGCTTGCGGGGCGGATGCGATCACGGTCATTGTCATCCTCCCAGATCTTCATAACAGGGATCACATAGTCATCGTACTCCACCAGAGTGATGTTGTTGGCACCCTGAGCGGGATCGAAGTCGATGCCGTCATACTGGCCGTTTCTGTAGCCATCGCAGTGCTCAATGGCGTACTGGATACCGGCACGGTTGTAGGTGATACGGACATCATCATAGGTATTTCCGTTGGTGTCCACCAGATCCACCACCAGAACGGCTGTGGAGCTTTCGGTCAGAGCGCTCAGATTGATTGCGACATTGCTCTGCCGCCATTCTCTGCGGTCCATCTTATTGAAATTGCTGTAGGTAACACCGTTGATGGTCACATACTCCACCTTGGTCAGGTTTGCAGTGATTTCGCTGGTACTGGTGCTGACGGTGACACCGGTAACCATATTGATAACCTTCTTGGTCAGGGTCAGGGGAACATTCTGAATACGGACATCCAGATGATTGAAGGTATGATCCAGGATCTCCACTTCATTTTCCTGGAGCGCGGCAATCTTCTCCCGCAGGGCAGCGTTCTGCTCCTCGGTAAACTGGGCCAGCAGTTCATACTGCTCCTCAGTCATATTGTCCATATAATCGCCCAGGGCCTCATAGGTCTCAAAAGCCATGAGTGTATCAAAGAGTTCCTGAACAGGATTGGCTTCTTCTGTCTCTGCCTCTTCAGCTGCCTCTTCTACAGTGTCTTCCTCTGCGGGCTCCTCAGCAGCAGCTTCCACGACGGGTTCTTCAGCAGGAGATTCCTCAGCAGGAGTTTCGTCAGCGGGCTCCTCAGCGGGAGTTTCGTCGGCGGGCTCCTCGGCAGGAGTTTCGTCGGCAGGCTCCTCAGCGGGAGTTTCGTCGGCGGGCTCCTCGGCAGGAGTTTCGTCGGCGGGCTCCTCGGCAGGAGTTTCGTCGGCGGGCTCCTCAGCGGGAGCTTCACCGACAGGTTCCTCGATGACGAGTGCATCAGCTGCAGGTACTTCAGGTGCTGCGGATTCCACTACAGCAGTGGGAATCTCAGCAGGAGAAGTCTCAGTGGCCAGCGCAGATGCAGGTACCATTCCCGCGACCATGACGAAACACATCAACATGCTCATCAGTCTGCGAAATCCGGTCTTCATTTTCATAGATCTTTCCTCCTTTGGGATAGTCTGGCAACACTTGACTTTTTCATCTACGAAAAAGTATAGTTACATATTGTAATTTTATATGTTATCTCTGTCCATGTCAATCCTTTTTTCGCCGAATCCCAGCTGAAACCTATGGAATAATCCTCAAAAAATCCGATCTTTTTATAATACAACGCAAAAACAGGGGCGATAGCCCCTGTTTTTATGAAAATCGAAACATTTCACGGATTCTGTCCAGCAGAGTCTCCGGCGCTTCCTCCACGCTGTCTGCCGGAACATAGCAGTTTTCTCCGAAAAAGGAAACCTCATACCATTTTTGTCCTCCGGGATTCTCAATGCTGCCGCAGATATCGATCTTGTCCTCCCGGCTCAGCTTCATTACCGGAACGGATCTGGCGTCTGCCTCATTGCTGCAGGGCAGTGTCATGAGCCAAACCGATGCCCTGGCCTTCATGGTGCGCTCCGCAAAGGTCTCTGCTCTGACGCACTGCTCCAGGTAGCGCATGGGATGATCCTTATGGGAAGATGCCAGCAGTGTATCCACCGCCTCGGTGCTGTCATACAGCTGCATCATCTCCCCGCGGATCCGCTGGCGGTCTACCGTAACACAGCCCACCGGCATTCCCGGGTAGAACTTTGCATAGCTGGTATAATATGATGCCACGATCAGGTCGGCATAGTCCATCCATTCCCCATCTCCCACCAGCAGGCAGCCGGCAGACCACATGGCTTTTTCAATCACATGATCGCCGGTGCGGGTATGGATGTTGATGGCGTTTGCCCGGCTGGTCACAAAGCCTTCCGGGGTCATATAGACAGCGGAAATGGTATCATCCTCATAGCTGGTGCGCAGATGCAGCGCTTCATAAGCACCGGCATGATACACGGAGTAAAGCTCGTAGGTTTCGTCACAGATGGTAGCCGGGCCAACCTCTCCCACTTCTTCCAGACTCCAGGCACCATATTCCAGCGGCCGGTCCGGCAGTGTACTGGCATCATCATTGAAATATACCAGCTGGGGATCGCCGTTGCTGTCCAGTTTGACGGCAATGCAGACGGCGCTGACCCGGTAATAGGACAGATCCGAACGCATGGGATCCAGCATATTGTCGGAACAGCCCTCAATAAAAAACAGAGCGCACAGCCCGCTCTCCAGTGTTGCGCGCACCACTTCATTTTCCCGGAGATGATGGCTCAGCAGGGCTTCAGCATAATGGCGGTTTTCGGAATTGCGGATATGCTCCGATAAGTCCATCCTGATGTTTTCATAGCCGAAAGCCTTCGGAGCAGCCGGAAGCAGCACCATGGCCGTCAGCAGGATGCACAGCAGATTGAAACAGAATTTCTTCATGGATCATCCTCATTTTTCTTTGTCTTGCAACAGTTTACCATCTTTTTTCCTGCCCGTCAATCATAACAAAAGGCCGGAGGAAACCTCCGGCCCGAAACAGATGGAATATGAAAGATCAGCCCAGCTTGACAAAACGGCACAGCAGCTTGTAGCCCACAAGCATACATTTGCCCCGCATCTTCCAGGGCATCCATTTCAGCATGGCCGGCATGGCCCGGTGGGCCAGATGATCATAAAGCTTAGGATCGTTGTTGCGGATATGCTGCCACAGTTCCTCATGGGCGGCGATCCGTTCCGGCTCGCTGCCGCCGGAGCAGCAGAACATCATGGTATTCATCATGATGGCGCTGAGGCAATGGAGCATATACTTTTTCAGGGGCTTCTCCATTTTATCGATTTCAGCATAGGAGTAAGCATCCACCATATACCGCATGACCCGCAGCTGCTGGTCATAGCGCTTCACAAAATTCCGGATATTGACGGACTGGTCATCCCGGCCGATGAAGTAATGATACAGATTCACATCCAGATAGAAGATGGTCTGCATCAGAGGCAGAGGCTTGTAGGCATAGTAGTTGTCCACATAGAAGGTATGCTCCGGCAGGATGGTCCCGCTTTTGCGCAGCAGCTCAGTTTTGTACATCAGGCTGTGCATCAGCAGCACCTGGGGACCGTAGAAGTTGCCCGCATCCGCCCAGGTACAGAAGCTGTTCACCGGGAACTGCCTGCCCCAGCTGCGCACGAACTGGGTGTTGTCGTAAACATGTTCATAAACGTAATTGGTGATGTACAGGTCAGGCAGTCTGTTTTCTGCCATGTGCTTCCGGATAGTGTCCAGCAGAGTCTTCAGCGCTTCCTCACCGACCCAGTCATCGGAATCCACCACCTTGTAGTACAATCCGGTGGCCTCTTCCCTGCCCCGGTTGACACCGGAGCCATGGCCGCCGTTTTCCTTGTGGATAGCCCGGACGATGGTGGGGTATTTGGCTGCATATTCATCTGCAATGGCGGCGGTATTATCCTTGGAACCATCGTTGATGATGAGGATCTCCACATCCTCGCCACCGGACAGCAGGGTATCCACACAGTGGCTCAGATAGTCCTGGGAATTATAGCTTGGAATCGCAAAACTGATGAGCTTCATAAATATTTTTCTTTCCTTTATTGCTTGAATTCTTTTTCTGCTGCAGCCAGCGCAGAGGCAATGACCGCATCCATATCATAATACCGGTATTCCGCCAGACGACCGCCGAAGAGCACCTTCTCTTCCCCTTCTGCCAGCGTTCTGTAGGCAGCGTAGAGGGCGCTGTTCTTCTCATCGTTAACAGGGTAGTAGGGTTCGTCACCGGGCTTCCATTCGGAGGAGTATTCCCGGCTGATGACGGTTTTGGGAAGCTCCCTGCCCTCGGCATCCCTGCCGAACTGGAACCACTTGTGTTCGATGATCCGTGTGTAGGGAGTCTCCCGGTCAGTGTAGTTCACGGCAGCGTTTCCCTGGAAATTGGGGATATCCAGCAGCTCCGTTTCAAACCGGACGGAACGATATTCCAGCGCGCCTTTGCAGAAGCCGAAATAGGCATCGATGGGGCCGGTATAGACCACCTTTCGGGCCAGGGCATCCAGCTCTGCCCTGTTTTCCAGATAATCCACCCCCAGCCGGATGTCGATACCCTCCAGCATGGCCTCCACCAGCGCGGTGTAGCCCTTCACGGGAATGCCCTGATATTTGGCGTTGAAATAATTGTTGTCAAAGGTATAGCGCACCGGCAGCCGGCGGATGATGAAGGCAGGCAGGTCCGTACAGTCCCGGCCCCACTGCTTTTCGGTGTAGCCCTTCACCAGCTTCTCATAGATATCGGTGCCCACCAGGGAAATGGCCTGCTCCTCCAGATTCCGGGGCTCCGTGATCCCGGCAGCGCGGCGCTGAGATTCGATCTTCTCCATGGCCTCCTGAGGGGTCACCACGCCCCACATCCGGTTGAACGTATACATGTTAAATGGAAGAGAATAGAGTTCTCCCCTATAATTGGCCACCGGAGAATTGGTAAACCGGTTGAATTCCGAAAACCGGTTCACATACTTCCAGACAGCATCATTGTTTGTATGAAAAATATGGGCGCCGTACTTGTGGACCTGAATTCCCTCCACGTCTTCACAATATACATTGCCTGCAATATGGCTGCGCTTGTCCACCACCAGCACGGAATATCCCCTGTCGGCAGCTTCCCGGGCAAATACCGCGCCAAACAGGCCGGCACCCACCACCAGATAATCGTACATGCAATAGCATCCTTTCCGTCTGCGGCTCATGCCGCTTTTCACCGATACTATATTATCCTGAAAGCGTCAAAATGTCCATCTGCAAATGTCCCAATTTTTTCTTTATTTTTCAGAATTTGTCCATATTTTTTTACAGAAACCTTAAGAATGTAAACTTTTCATAAACAAAGCTCCAACAGAAAGCCCTGCTCCGTTGCCGAAACAGGGCCCTGCATCATTTGGTCAGATCCGCTGCGGATTCCCCGGCAGCCTCCGTCAGCTTCAAACCGGCCTCCATGAGTCCAAGGATCCAGCTGGGTACTCTGGCGCCCATCTTCACCGCATTTTCCAGAATGGAGCCAAGCTCCGTGATGATGTACCACGCCAGAACAAGGGGCAGGATCATTCCCGGCCAGTCAACGCCCAAGGGGACATGCCCGGCCAGCAGAACCATGACACCATCGGAAATGGCTGCCACCGTCACCACCAGAATCATGCCGCCCTTATGCCACAGCCCCTGCCGGGCCACCCGGCTGCTCCACTTTCCTTCCCGACAGGCCGCCAGGGTACCGGATACATAGTCCAGCGCCATGACTCCCACCCAGGCCATCAGCATGATCCCCTTCCATCCCAGCAGGGTGCCGATCCCGGTAAATACACCGGTCAGCATGGATTTCACCACTGTCAGATTATCCTCCATATTACGCGCCTCCTTCGTATTTCAGTACACCCATGTGGACAAAGCTGCCATCAATGGCATAGGCCTCATCCACATCGGGCAGGGTTTTAACATAGGTGCAAAGGGTATCCGCGTCAATGCCCTCCACCCGAAAATCCATGGCCTTTCCCCGCAGATGTAGGCTGTTGGCCGCGCTGCCGGGAAGCTCCGCATTTCGAAGCTGGCACCGGACGCCGCTGGACACCAGCGCCGGTACACCAAAATGCCGCCGCACTGCCTCTGCATTGCGGACCAGCCGTTCCGCCGGCTCCGCCGGAAAGCCGGTGCAGCCCCGTCCGCCGCAGGTACAGCGAAATTCCTCCCGGCAGAAAAACCGGATATCTCCCCAGAAATCCTGTTTTTTTACAGGTTCCCCTCCGGAGATTACTTCCCGGATCCGCTGCTCCGTGGCAGGGCCGAACAGGCCGTCTGCAGTTTCCATATAGTCCTTCTGGAATGCTTCCGTTGCTCTGCGGGACATGGGCCCCCAGATCCCGTCAATGCCACCGGTATCATAGCCCAGAAAGGCCAGCAGCAACTGTTTTTGTTTGTCCGTCAATTTCCTCTTCTCCTTTCCCGTTTGCCGGAATCACACCGGCGTTTTGTTTCCGGAAGGAAACGCGCCTTCCATAAACAGGGAAAAGTTGTCCTCTTTTGTGCAACAAAAAGACCGGTGACATCCGTCACCGGTCAAAAAGAGATTCTGTTTGCTCGGAGAGCTGAGAAAAATCCGCAAGTTCCTCCGTTCCGATCAGCCATGCGCCGCGCTGCTCCAACGCTGCCGCCGCCTCGCTTCCATCCCGGAAGCAGGCCACGGTGCTGAGGCCGTTTTTCAGGTTTTTCACGCTGCCGTCCCAGGTTCCGCCCTTTTCCAGATCTGCCTGGGCAACAAACACCATCCGTCCCATGGCATGAATACAGCGGTTGCGGCTGATGGCGCGCTGGGCAGAAAAGCCGTCATCAAATCCATCCTCGCTGACATAAAGGATCCGCTCCTGAGCGCAATGCCTTGCCAGTTCATCCGCAACGATGCTGATGACCCGGCCGCCTGCCCGAAGGCAGGCATTCTGCGCCGCCCTGTCAGCCCCCCGGGCATTGCCGGATACCAGCGTCAGCCCCTGCCGGGCTGCCTGAAATCCCACAGCCTCCGCAAAACGGCGGTTTTCCTCCCGGAGTTCCCGGCTTCCCACCAGGGCAACGGCCGGGGTATTCAGCAGGGAAATATCACCCTTTGTCCAGAGACAGCCGGGGCTGTCCAGACCAAGTCTGCGACGAAGCAACTGCGGATAGGCCTCGCTGATCCGCGTGACCGGTATACAGCCAAGCTTCCGGCCTCTTGTCAGATATCGATCCAGCACATCTTCCTGTGACAGCAGCTGCAGGATACGCTCTGCCATGGCCCGGCTGTAACCCAGCCGGATCAGATCACCGGTTTCCAGCTCCCGGTCCGCTTCCGGCCGGTCCATGGTTCTGGCCCGCTGCGCCAGCATCCGTAGCTGCGGGCCCGTCAGGGGTCTTCTTTCCGGATCCCCCAGATGGCTGCACAGCAGCAGGAAGCCCTTTTCCCGGAGGATCAACGGAACCGCCTCCTGGGTGCGGGTGCAGCCTTCACTTCTTCTTCAGAAAGGCTGCCGTCCTCTCCCAGCACCATAGGCATTACCGTAAACTGGCAGAATTTGCAGATCTCGTCCAGCTTTGCCTTTTCCGGGAAGTTGCTGACGATGCTCCAGGCAATGCCCTTGCGCCGGGCACGGCCGGTACGGCCGATGCGGTGAACATAGTATTCGTTTTCTTCGGGAATATCATAGTTGATGACGCAGTCCACATCGTCCACATCGATACCCCGGGACGCCACATCCGTGGCCACAAGGATGGCCAGCTTACCCTCCCGGTAGCGCTGCATGGTCTTTTCCCGCTGGCTCTGGCGGATATCGCCGTGGATGCACTGGCAATCCAGACCCGCCCGCTGGAAATCATCCGTTAACCGCTGGCACATGTGCTTCGTGTTGCAGAAGATCATAATCCGCTCATAGCCCTGGGTGCGGATCAGCCGAAGGGTCGTCTCCGCCTTTTCCAGCGGCGTGCAGGTCAGGCTGTACTGGTCGATGTCAGGCCGGTCTTCCTGCCTGGGCTCCACGGTGATCTCGATCTCATCCCGCTGGTACATCCAGGAGACGGTCATGACCTCCTGGGAAATGGTGGCGGAGAACAGACCCAGATTCTTCCGGTTTTTAATTTTCTCAATGATCCGGGTCACGTCCTTGAAAAAGCCCATATCCAGCATCCGGTCGGCTTCATCCAGCACCACGGTCTGGATCTTGTCCAGACGGATGGTCTTGCGGTTATAGTGGTCCATCAGCCGGCCGGGGGTAGCCACCACGATCTGGGGCTTCTTTTCCAGTTGCCTGATCTGGCCGCCGATACCGGCGCCGCCGTACAGAACCGCCACCCGGATATTCTGAAAATAGGTCAGCAGGCCCCGGAGCTCATCACCGATCTGAATGGCCAGCTCCCGGGTAGGCGCCAGAATCAGACCCTGGACTGCCTCATTTTCCGGGTCGATATGCTCGATCATGGGAATACCGAAGGCAAAGGTCTTGCCGGTGCCGGTGGGAGCTTTGGCAATGACATCCTTCCACTGCATGAAGTGAGGAATGGCCTCCGCCTGAATGGTGGTGGGATAGCCGTAGCCCTTCTTTTCCAGGGCTTTCAGCATAGCCTGGCTGAGGCCCAGGCTCTCAAATGTAATATCAGACATGTATTTCTTCCTTTGTCACATAATTCGTCATTTTAATTGTAGCATCAATATTTCCAATTTGCAACTGGGATATTGTTCTGCGCACCTGCCTGTTCGCAGAAATTTAAGAATCCCCGGATGCTGCAACGGTGGACAAAGTCAGAATAGTATGATATATTGTAGTTTATGATATTATGTCCATACTGTAAGGAGACTGCAAAATGGGTAAACTAATCGTGATTGAAGGAACCGATGGTTCCGGTAAATCCACCCAGTTCAAATTACTGACCGACCGGCTGACCCGGGAGGCATATACCTTCCAGCGTCTGGTCTTCCCCCAGTACGCTGAGCCCAGCTCTGCTCTGATCCGCATGTATCTGGGCGGTGAATTCGGAAGCAAGCCTTCCGATGTAAACGCCTACGCTGCCTCCGCCTTCTATGCCGTTGACCGCTATGCTTCCTTCAAAAAGGTGTGGGGCCAGTGGTATGCGCAGGGCGGTCTGGTAGTTTCTGACCGGTACACCACTTCCAATGCCGTTCATCAGGCCAGCAAGGAGACCGGCGAGAACCAGAAGAAGTTCCTGCAATGGCTGCAGGAATTTGAATATGAACAGCTGGGCCTTCCCCGCCCGGATCTGATCCTCTATCTGGATGTGCCCACTGACTTCACCGAAGCCATGATGCGCCGCCGGGAGGCCGACACCAATACCCATGCCGACATCCACGAGCAGGATATGGCATACCTTGCCACCTGTCGCCGCACCGGCAAGGCCGCAGCAGAATATTACGGTTGGACCATCATCGACTGCGTCAAAGACGGTGTTATGCGCACCATTGAGGATATTCACGAAGAAATCTACCGCCATGTACAGGCGGTTCTGGAGGATTAACTATGGTTTACATGTTGCTTGGAACCGGATTTGAAGAGACCGAGGCCATTGCGCCTCTGGATCTGCTGCGCCGGGCCGGTGTGGAGGTCCGCACCGTGGGCGTCACCGGAAAGATCGTTTACGGCAGCCACGGCATCGGCATTGAGGCCGACATTCTGATGGACGAAATCGACCTGAACGCTATGGAAATGATCGTGCTGCCCGGCGGACTGGGTGGCGTTGCCTCTGCCCGGGCCAGCAAAGGCGCCCTGGACGCCCTGAAATACGCCTGGGATAACGGCCGCTTTGTGGCCGCCATCTGTGCAGGCCCCACAGTGCTGGCAGATCTGGGCATCACCGACGGCAGAAAGGCCACCTGCTTCCCCGGCTGTGAAGATGGCATGGGTAACGCCCTGATGCAGGAAAACATGGCGTGCGTCCGGGACGGAAAGCTGATCACCGGCACCTCCGCCGGCTGCGCCATTCCCTTCGGTCTGGCGCTCATTGAGGCCCTGAAGGGCAGTGAAGAGGCCCGGCGCATCGCAACGCAGATCGTTATCCGCTGATTTGGAGGAATACCCATGGAAAATAAAGATTACCCCCAGCTGCAGCCCGAGGCGGAGCAGCCCTCCGTGATCCCGGAGCCTGCAGCGGAAGAAACCGGCTTTGTCGACTTCTTTGCCGACATTCTGCCGGATCAGCCTGTTTCCGAGGAATGTACCGCCGGCCTGCCGGTGGATACCTCCCCTGCGGAACCGGCTTCCGGGGATCAGGAGCCCCCCGTCTCCGGAGATACAGCCCTTCTGTCCGAGATCCAGTCCGCCGTGGAAAGCATCATCGCCCAGGAGGAAGCCGCCAACCATCCCGCTGAACAGGAAATGACGGCGCCTATCCCTGCCGAGCCGGAAGTGGCGGATTCCGTCCCCGCTGAACCGGAAATTGCGGATTCCGTCCCTGCCGAGCCGGAAGTGGCGGATCCCGTCCCCACTGAACCGGAGGTACGCTCCGAAGAGGCCGCCGGGGATGCTCCATCCGAAGCTGTTCCTGCTCCCGAGGTTCCCGCAGAAGCTACCGCTTCCCTGCTCTCTCAGGATCTTTCCGCAGAGGATCCCGAAGCCATTCCCGAACATCCGGATGGTTTCGAGGAAATGACCAACGCCAGGGCTGCCGATGCGCCTGTTCCCACCTTTGAACGGCCTGTCCGCAAGGGCCGTCCCAAGCGGAAAAAGGGTGAATTCCTTTTCGGTCTGCCCCAGATCGCCGTGACCTGCGTATGGCTGGCCATTATTCTGGTCACCGGACTGACGCTGGGCCGGATGCTGTGGGTCTGCGCTGCCGATGTGCTGGCCTTCGGCCGTGAAGACAAAATGGTCACCGTTACCGTTTACGAATCCGATACCATGGAGGATATCATCGAAAAGCTTCACGAGGCGGAACTGATCCGCTATCCCGGCCTGTTCAAGCTCTACACCGATCTGGCCGTGGATGAGGGTGAGATCAAACCCGGTATCTGGGATCTGAATACCATGTATGATTACCACGCGCTGGTAAATATGATGTCCCCCAGCTCCAGCCGTACCGTTGTGGAAAATGTGCTGATCCCCGAAGGCTATACCTGCCGTCAGATCTTCGAGCTGCTGGAGGAAAACCGGGTCTGCACTGCGAAGGATCTGGCAGAATACGCTGCCAGCGGTGAGCTGAAGGATTACTGGTTCCTGGAAAATGTGGAGCGGGGCTATGAATACTGCCTGGAAGGTTTCCTGTTCCCGGATACCTACGATTTCTATAAGAACTCCAATCCCAGAGACGTTCTGGAAAAGCTGCTGGACAACTTCGAGTTCCGGTTCAGCGAGGAAATGCGTGCCCAGATCGACACCCTGAACGCCAATGTCACCGACGGCAGCTTCGGCATCCATGAAGTGGTCATCGTGGCATCCATGATCGAGAAGGAAACCGCCGGCAACGAAGAAAGTCCCCGGATCGCTTCCGTCATCTACAACCGTCTGTTCAACTGGGGCGGCACCCCTGCCTATCTGAACATCGACGCTTCCATCGTTTATGCTCTGGACGGAAAGACCGACCTGACCACCGAGGATCTGAAGGTGGAAAGCCCCTACAACACCTACACCAACACCGGCCTGACCCCCGGCGCCATCGCCAACCCCGGTCTTGCCAGCCTGAAGGCCGCACTGAATCCCGAAAACACCAACTACTATTTCTATGTCCTGAATCCGGCGGAAGGCGTCCACAAGTTCTCCACCACTCTGGATGAACACAACGCATTCATCGCCACACTGGAGTAACCAAATGAAAAAACTGGAATTATTGAGCCCCGCAGGCGATATGGAACGGCTGAAAATGGCTGTTCTGTACGGTGCGGACGCGGTGTATCTGGCGGGCACCAGCTTCGGTATGCGCTCCTTTGCCGGCAACTTCACGCCGGAGGAGCTGCCCGCCGCGGTAAAATTTGCCCATGACCACGGCGTCAAGTGCCACGTCACCGTAAACACCATGCCCCGTAATGACGAGATCGCCCTTCTTCCCGACTATCTTCAGCAGCTGGATGATGCCGGTGTGGATGCCCTGATCGTAGCGGATCTGGGCGCCTTCACCCTGGCAGGCAAGTATGCGCCCCATTGTCAGCGGCACATCTCCACCCAGCAGTCCATCGCCAACTACGAATGTGCCCAGGCCTGGTATGACCTGGGTGCATCCCGGGTGGTTCTGGCAAGAGAGCTGAATCTGGAGGAGATCCGCATCATCCGGCAGAAAGTGGATCCCGGACTGGAGATCGAAACCTTCGGCCACGGCGCCATGTGCGTCAGCTATTCCGGCCGGTGCCTGCTCAGCAACTACATGACCGGACGAGATTCCAACCGGGGCGCCTGCGCCCAGCCCTGCCGGTATCAGTATGCTCTGATGGAAGAGAAACGCCCCGGCGAATACTTCCCCGTTTACGAGGATGAAAAGGGCACCTACATATTAAATTCCCGGGATATGTGCACCATCGACCATCTGAAGGATCTGATGGAGGCAGGCATCGACTGCATCAAGATCGAAGGACGGGCCAAATCTGCTTACTATGCCGCCATTGTCACCGGCGCCTACCGGCACTGCATCGATGATATCTTTGCTGGCCGGGAAGTGGATCCCGTGTGGCGGGATGAAGTGGAGCATGTGTCCCACCGGATCTACTCCACCGGCTTCTACTACGGATATCCCGGCCAGTACACGGAAAATTCCCGGTATATTCGCGAATGGCAGATCGTTGCCAAGGTGGAAAGCTGCGATGAAAACGGACTTGCCCTGTGCAGCCTGAACAACAAGTTCAGCCGGGGCGCCGAGTTGGAGGTCGTTGGCCCTGACCTGAGACCTTTCTCCATGATTGCCGAAACCATAACCGACAGCGACGGAAATCCTCTGGAAGAGCCCAGAACGCCGCAGATGCAATTTTATATGCAGCTGCCAAAGCCTGTGCCTCCCCTGAGCATGATCCGCAGAGCTGTGGATCTTTCCGCAAAATAAGAAAAAGTCGGATCGTTTTCACAACGATCCGATTTTTTTATTCATCTGTATCCTCTTCCTCCGGAAGGACCTGAGGAATAAACCGGACAGCCACCTTGCTGTCCCCTTTTTTGTGGGCAGCAATAAACCCGATCACGGAAAAGGCAGCCGCTCCCACCAGATTCACCAGAAGGTCCTTCATGGTATCATGGATGCCCACATCCAGATAGCCTCCCAGGCCCAGGGCCTGGAAAGTGCCGTCCCCCCGGACCAGGATCACATCCTGAATGTCTTCCACCCGGATCACCGTATTGGTCAGGGTAGGATCCAGCGCAACCGAGCCGATACCTGTGATAATGGTGTCCTTCTGCATATCCAGCCCCAGCAGGCAGTCTGCAGCATATTCAAAAAATTCCCACAGCACACCCACCGTCATGGAGAAGCAGAAGGCCACAATGGCCAGAAACAGCGGAGACAGCTGAATGGAAAACTGCTCATCCCGGTTCAGAAGGTCCACCAGAGCAAAGCCAACGGCAGCACAGAGAAACCCATTGATGGTGTGCAGCATGGTATCCCAGTGAGGAACCCGGACATAGAAGCTGTTGATCTCTCCCAGGATCTCCGCCGAGAAGATAAACAGCAATATGAAGATCTCCAGCGTGCTGGGAAGCTTGATATCCAGCCTGTGAGACAAGATGCTTGGCAGCAGCATCAGCACCAGAGACAGGCCGCACAGGAACACGCTCTGGTAATCCTGACGGGAAGCCGCTCTCAGCATGGACAGGATCACAAGCACACGCAGGATAAAATAGACAAGTATGGTGGATTTGTTCTGATAAAAGTATTTTCGGATGCGAACCAGTCGTCTGAGATGTTTTTCTTTCACGGCGTACTCCTGTCAGCTGTCAGGAAAGGCATCAGATCTCGTAGTCTGCGGCAACCCGGGAGCTGAGCAGATGGAAGAAATGGGACTTGGCCTCGGTATGCAGGGGATGATCGGCATAGAAGGCCAGGGCCTCCTTATCCTCCAGCTCGGTATACAGGGCAAAGTCCACACCGTTAAAGCAGCGCTCCACCTCGGCATGAAGCAGGCCGGGAATCTTGCCGCAGAGGGGCTCCAGAACAGACGCCGCAATGGCTGCAACCTGATCCTTGTCCTCGCCTTCCTTTACATTGAATAATACGATATGTCTGATCATGCGGCATCCTCCCCATCGCTCTTTTTCTTCATCTTCCGGTACTGCAGGTACACATAGGCGCTGGCGCCCAGCCACAGCAGACCCAGCACCAGACTGAAGCCGTTTCCGGTAAGATATACATTAAACAGATTCATCAGGGAACACAGCAGGAACAGGCCCGCCAGAGCAAGAAATTTATTCATAGGGGATTTCTCCTTTCTGATACAAAATACCGGAGCCGCAGACGCAGCTCCGGTATTGGCTTTACAAATTACTCAGCGTCAGCTTCCTCGTTAGCCTGCTCCAGCAGAGCGCGGATGGACAGGGAGATGCGCTTGTTCTCAGCGTCAACATCGGTGATCTTGACCTGAACTTCCTGGCCCTCAGCCAGAACGTCCTCGGGCTTGCCGATGCGCTTGTCAGCGATCTGAGAGATGTGGATCAGGCCGTCAACGCCGGGCAGGATCTCTGCGAAGGCGCCGAAGGTCATCAGCTTCACGACCTTGGCATCAACGACATCGCCGATGGCATAGTTGGTCATGAACTGGTTCCAGGGGTTCATCTCAGCGGTCTTGTAGCCCAGGGAGATCTTGTGCTTCTCGGGGTCGAAGGAGATGACGTAAACATCGATCTCATCGCCAACCTTCACAACGTCAGCGGGAGTCTTGATACGGTTCCAGCTCAGCTCGGAAACGTGAACCATGCCGTCAACGCCGCCGATGTCCACGAATGCGCCGTAGGAAGTCAGGGACTTGACGGTGCCGTGGTACTTGTTGCCGACAGCGATCTCAGCCCAGATCTTCTCCTGGTTGGCCTTGCGCTCTTCAGCAGCAACAGCGCGGATGGAGCCGATGACACGACGACGTGCACGGTTGACCTCGGTGATCTTCAGCTTGACAGTCTTGCCGACCATACCAGCCATGTCGCCGCCCTTGGCGATGCCGGACTGGGAAGCGGGAATAAAGACGCGGATGCCCTTAACGGTGCAGACCAGGCCGCCCTTGTTCTCTTCGGTGATGGTGCCTTCGATGGTGGTCTTCTCCTCAGCCCAAGTGGCCATGTCGTCCCACACCTTCGGGCCGTC
>JAFQTF010000062.1 GCA_017409205.1 Oscillospiraceae bacterium
CATGGATGCCATGCCGTTCAGGGGCAGGTAGTAGTTCAACATGGAGAACATACCCTTCTTCATTTCGCCGCCGTACCAGGTGTTCAGGATGACCTGCTCCTTGGAGGTGATGTTGAAGATGGCAGCGGTCTCGGAGTTCAGACCCAGCTCCTTGAAGTTGGTGACCTTGGCCTTGGCTGCGTTGAAGGAAACGAAGTCGGGCTCGAAGTTTTCCAGCTCCTCAGCGGTGGGAGCGATGAACATGTTCTTGACGAAGTGAGCCTGCCATGCCACTTCCATGATGAAGCGGATAGCCATACGGGTGTCGGCATTGGTACCGCAGAAAACGTCCATGACGTACAGCTTCTTGTTGCTCAGCTCTTCCACAGCCAGACGCTTGCACTCATTCCATGCCTCGATGGAAGCGGGCTTGTTGTCGTTCTTGAACTCGTCGGAGGTCCACCACACGGTGTCCTTGGAAACGTCGTCCATGACGATGAACTTATCTTTGGGGGAGCGGCCGGTGTAGATGCCGGTCATAACATTGACAGCACCCAGCTCGGTCAGCTGGCCCTTTTCAAAGCCTTCCAGGGTGGGATCCATTTCAGCTTCGAACAGTTCTTCGTAGGAAGGGTTGTGGATGATCTCGGCATTGGTAATGCCATACTTGGTCAGATCGATCTGTGCCATAAGAATGTAACCTCTTTCATTTAATTAGTAATACCGTTCCGGACCTTGGCGGTCGTCTGGAGCGATATCCCATATTTCGTAATTTTATCATACACTATCGATAGGCAAAAATCAATAGAAATCTGAAATTATTTTCCAAAAGCGATTGTTATTCACAAAAACATTGTGCAAATTAATAAATCCTTCCAGTGGACAAATGTTTCTGATGAATGGATTCTCCCCAGTAAAAAAGCGATAAAGAAATACCGAAAAAAGAAAAATATGTATTTACATTTATTTTTCTTTGTGGTATGATGTATTTGGTGAAGATTGGGAAATGTTGCGTAATACCGCAAAAATCGGTTTGTAACAGTTCCATAAATCAAAATAATTTATCTTTTTCACTCTTGTATTTTTTTACCAACGGCCCTTCACCCAATTTTGGTCTGTTGGACTAAAATATGCGGATGCACAAATTGCTATCTTGTGCGTGTTTACCAAATTGCGCACTTTTGTTGTGATTTTGTCCCATCCATTTTTATCTTTATCAACGGAGGTTACATACAAAATGGCACAAAAAGTTCAGTTTGTGGAGACCGTTCTGCGTGACGCAAATCAGTCTCTGATCGCCACCCGCCTGCCCTTCGAGAAGTTTGAGCCCATGCTCTCCACCATCGATAAGGTCGGCTACTACTCCATCGAATGCTGGGGCGGCGCCACTTTCGACGTCTGCCTGCGCTACCTGAACGAAGATCCCTGGGAGCGTCTGCGCAAGATCCGCGCTGCTGTTCCCAACACCAAGCTGCAGATGCTGCTGCGTGGCCAGAACGTTCTGGGTTACTCCCACTACCCCGATGACTTCGTCAAGCTGTTCGTAAAGAAGGCTGTCGAAAACGGCATCGACATCATCCGTATCTTCGATGCTCTGAACGACACCAACAACCTGAAGGTCGCAATGGAAGCCACCGTCAACGCCGGCGCCATCGCTTCCGGCTGCATTTCCTACACCACCTCTCCCGTTCACACCCACGCCAAGTACGTGCAGACCGTGAAGGAACTGAAGGAAATGGGCGCTTCCACCATCTGCATCAAGGATATGGCCGGCATCATGGGCCCCCAGGAAGCTTACGACCTGGTCTCCGCCATCAAGGACGCTGTCCCCGGCATGCCCATCGACCTGCATACCCACTCCACCACCGGTCTGGCCTTCATGACCTACCTGAAGGCTGTTGAGGCTGGCGTGGACATCATCGACACCGCCATCTCCCCCTTCTCCGGCGGCACTTCCCAGCCCGCTACCGAAACTCTGGCCTACGCTCTGCGTCAGCTGGGCTATGAGGTGGACATCGATGACAAGGCCACCAAGAAGATGGCTGACTACTTCAAGACTGTCCGGGATGACTTCATCAAGGACGGCACCCTGATGCCCAAGTCCATGGCCACCGATACCCAGTGCCTGACCTACCAGATCCCCGGCGGCATGCTGTCCAACCTGCTGAGCCAGCTGAAGCAGATGAACGCTCTGGACCGTCTGGATGAGGCCCTGCTGGAGACTCCCAAGGTCCGCGCTGACATGGGCTATCCTCCCCTGGTCACCCCCACCTCTCAGATGGTCGGCGTGCAGGCAGTCCGGAACGTCCTGGACGGCCAGCGCTACAAGTCCGTCTCCAAGGAGATCAAGGCTTACTGCCGCGGCGAGTACGGCACCACCCCCGCACCCATCAATGCTGAAATCCAGGCTCAGATCCTGGGCGATGAAAAGCCCCTGGAGGGCCGCTATGCTGACACCCTGGCTCCCATCGTTGAAAAGACCCGTGAGAAGCTGGGCGATCTGGCCAAGACCGATGAGGATGTCCTGAGCTACATCGCATTCCCCAACCTGGCTGAGAAGTTCCTGGAAGAGCGCAAGGCCAAGGAAGAGAATGTTGCTACCTACTCTATCGTTGAGTGCTAAGAGGAGGGTAACATTATGATGTTAACTTCCACTGCCTCTGTTGATCTTGTGAACATCAGCATGCCCAATGCCGCCATCGTGGCAATTCTGGGTTACGCTGTGGTGTTCTTTGGTCTGATCCTGCTGATGTGCGTGGTCATGGCTATGGGCAAGATCTTCATTGCAAAAGACAAGAAGGCCGCCGAGAAGGCTGCCGCTGCCAAGAACGGCATCGATGCCGTTCCCGTCGCTCCCCACACCAAGGGCGAGATTGTTCTGCCCGAGCGTCAGCCCGCTCCCGGCACCGCCGGCCAGCTGAAGCTGTATGACACCGATCCCAAGACCGCTGCCATGATCATGGCAATCGTAGCCAACAAGATGGGCAAGCCCCTGAATGAGCTGCGCTTCATTTCCATCAAGGAGGTCAAGTAAAACATGAAATATAAGGTTACTCTGAACGGCCGCACCTATGAGGTTGAAGTGGTCGCAGACAAGGCAATGTGTGTTGCCGAATATGAGGCCATCGCCCCCGCCGCCGCTCCTGCTGCTGCCCCTGTGGCTGCTGCTCCCGTGGCTGCTCCCGCCGCTGCCCCTGCTGCAGGCGGTATGACTGTCACCGGCGGTGAATCCGTCAAGGCTCCCATGCCCGGCAATATCCTGAAGGTTGCCGTTTCCGTTGGCCAGACCGTCAAGGAAGGCCAGCTGCTGTGCGTGCTGGAAGCCATGAAGATGGAGAACGAGATCTACGCTCCCTGCGCCGGCACCATCTCCGCTGTGCCTGTCTCCAAGGGCTCCACTGTCAACACCGGCGATCTGCTGGTTGCTATCGGCGGCACCGTTGCAGCCGCTCCCGCTGCTGCTCCTGCCCCCGCTGCCGCTCCCGCTCCTGTGGCTGCTCCCGCTCCCGCCGCTGCTCCTGCTGCCCCCGCCGCTGTGGCCGGTGAGGCTGTCACCGCTCCCATGCCCGGCAATATCCTGAAGGTCAATGTTACCGCAGGTCAGGCCGTCAAGGAGGGCGAAGTGCTGCTGGTTCTGGAAGCTATGAAGATGGAGAACGAGATCATGGCTCCCAAGGCCGGCACTGTCAAGCAGGTCCTGGTTCAGAAGGGTTCCACTGTTAACACCGGTGATACCATGGTCGTCCTGGGCTAAGGAGGATCGCCATGATCAATATTGGTGAAGTTCTTTTAAACCTGTGGAATACCTCCGGTTTTGCAGCCCTGTCCTCCGGCTTCTTCACTGCCGGCGGCTGGCAGAACCTGGTGATGATCATCATCGCCTGCTTCCTGCTGTATCTGGGCATCGTCAAGAAATTTGAGCCCCTGCTGATGGTGGGCATCGCCTTCGGCTGCCTGCTGACCAACCTGCCTATGGGCGGCCTGTATCACCAGGAGCTGTGGACCGCTTTTATGGACCACAACAGCGAATTCTATCATTCCTACGGCGCCATCATGCGTGAAGGCGGTCTGCTGGATATTCTGTATATCGGCGTTAAGACCTCCATTTATCCCTGTCTGATCTTCATGGGCGTCGGCGCCATGACCGACTTCGGTCCTCTGCTGTCTAACCCCAAGAGCCTGCTGCTGGGCGCTGCTGCTCAGATGGGCGTGTTCGTTGCTTTCTTCGGCGCTGTTGCCATGAATGCTCTGAACGACCTGCTGGGCATGACCATCGGCTTTACCGGCCCCGAGGCCGCTTCCATCGGCATCATCGGCGGCGCTGACGGCCCCACCGCCATCTTCCTGACTTCCAAGCTGGCTCCCCATCTGCTGGGCGCCATCGCTGTGGCAGCCTACTCCTACATGGCTCTGATCCCCCTGATCCAGCCCCCCATCATGAACGCCATGACCACCCCCGAGCAGAGAAAGATCAAGATGGTCCAGACCCGTAACGTGTCCAAGACCGAGAAGATCATCTTCCCCATTGTGGTCACCATTTTCGTGGCTCTGCTGCTGCCCGACACCGCTCCCCTGATCGGCTGCCTGATGCTGGGCAACCTGGCCAAGGAATCCGGCGTTACCGACCGTCTGAGCGATACCATGCAGAATGCCCTGATGAACATCGTCACCATCATGCTGTCTACCTCTGTGGGCGCCACCATGGTGGGCTCCAGCTTCCTGACGGTTCAGACCCTGTCCATTGTGGTTCTGGGTGTCGTGGCCTTCGGCATCTCCACTGCAGGCGGCCTGCTGGGCGGCCTGATCATGTGCAAGGCTACCGGCGGCAAGGTCAATCCCCTGATCGGCTCTGCCGGCGTCTCCGCTGTTCCCATGGCTGCCCGTGTTGCCAACACCGTGGGCCAGAAGAACAACCCCTCCAACTTCCTGCTGATGCACGCCATGGGCCCCAATGTGGCCGGCGTTATCGGTTCCGCTCTGGCTGCAGGCTTCCTGCTGAGCGTCTTTGGTTAATAGCACAAAACCCTCACTGTAAGGTGGGGGTTTTATGCACCTTAAAAGTACCATGTGGCAGAAAAGTGTATAAACAGATTTCCTGCTGGAGCTTCCGCGGTTAACAGCACAAAACCCTCACTGTAAGGTGGGGGTTTTATGCACCTTAAAAGTACCATGTGGCAAACTGCATAAACAGATTTCCTGCTGATCCTCCGCGGTTAACAGCACAAAACCCTCACCGTAAGGTGGGGGTTTTATGCACCTTAAAAGCACCATATGGCAAACTGTATAAACAGATTTCCTGCTGGAGCTTCCGCGGTTAACAGCACAAAACCCTCACCGTAAGGTGGGGGTTTTATGCACCTTAAAAGTACCATGTGGCAGAAAAGTGTATAAACAGATTTCCTGCTGATCCTCCGCGGTTAACAGCACAAAACCCTCACCGTAAGGTGGGGGTTTTATGCACCTTTTAAGTCACAGCATGTCAGAAGGCAAGTGCAAATCACTGCAGCACGGGGGAATCTGCAATCTCATAGACCTGCCCGCTGTAGGCGGGAATGTTCAGCAGAAGCCTATGGTGTGTCCTTTTGCCTGTCTTTCCACCATACTGATCCCAGCCAGTATTCAGAACCAGTCTCACTTTGCCATCTACCATAGGATCACACGCTGCCTCTTTATCTGAGAAGTTAAAAATCGCAAGCAGCGTCTGTTTTCCGTTGGTGCGGGTATAGCCAAAGACACATTTGTTCTCACTTCTGCAGTCCACCCACTTAAAGCCATCGTAGGTATGGTCCAGCGACCAAATGGATTTCTTTTTCAGATACAGACAGTTCAGTTCCCCAATGTAACTGTGGAAGGAATCGTGGGCTGGCATTTTCAGCAAATCCCAATCCGGTTCCCGGCGTTCATCCCACTCCCGGAACATGGCAAGCTCATTGCCCATGAAGTTCAGCTTCTTGCCGGGATGGGTCATCATGTACAGATACAGGAGCCGCGCCTGGTCGAATTTCTCCTCATAGCTTCCATGGAGCTTGTCGATGATGGTTTTCTTACCGTGGACCACTTCGTCGTGAGAGAAAGGCAGGATGTACCGCTCGTTGTAGGCATAGAAAATGGAGAAGGTAATCTTATCCGGCATATTGGCCCGGTCGTAGGGATGACACTGAAAGTATTTCAGGGTATCGTGCATCCAACCCAAATCCCATTTGTAATCGAAGCCCAGGCCCCCCTCCCCCACATCCTTGGTCACACCGGGATAGGCCGTGGAGTCTTCCGCAATCAACATGGCAGTAGGATGGAGTCGATGCAGCCCCTGGTTCATGATCTTCAGGAAGTTGATGGTAACTCCGTTTTCGCCACGCTTTTCGTCTCCCTGCCAGTAGATCAGGCGGCTCACCGCATCCATCCGCAGGCCGTCAAAGTGGTATTCCTTCAACCAGTAATTGGCGGCGGATTGCAGGAAACAGGCCACCTCCCGCCGGGAGTGGATGAAATTGTAGCTGCCCCATTCGCTTTCGCCCACATCTTTGTGGGGGTATTCATAGAGGGCGGTGCCGTCGTATTCCTTCAGACCGTAGGCATCCACGGCGAAATGGACGGGAACAAAGTCCATGATGGCGCCGATCCCGGCGTTGTGAAGCCTGTCGATCAGTTCCATCAGCTGGGCCGCTGTGCCATACCGGGAGGTTGGGGCATAGAAGCCGGTATTCTGATAGCCCCAGCTTCCGTCAAAGGGATGCTCCGAAAGAGGCATGAACTCCACATAGTTATAGCCATGTTCTTTCAGATAGGCAATGAGCTCGTCGGCGATTTCGTTGTAGGTATACCACTTGCCATCCTTCATCTTCCAGGAACCCAGGTGCAGTTCGTAGATGTTCAGAGGCTTGTCATAGCATCTGGTGCGCTTTTTCATCCATTTTTCATCTGTGAACCGGTACGCGCCCAAGTCCCGGATGATGGAACAGCAACCGGGGCGCAGCTCCATGCCGAAGCCGTAGGGGTCACAATGCTCCACCCGGCCATTTAGGCCATAGATCACATACTTATACATCTGCCCCGGTTTGGCGGTTTTGGAGAAGCCCACCCAGACACCGCTCTGGTATAGCTGCTGCAGGGGTTCTTCTTTCCATCCATTGAACTCGCCCACCACATTGATGCCCCAGGCCTTGGGTGCATAGGTGCGGAATACCACACCGCCATCCTCCAGGTGGGCGCCGAAGTATTCATAGGCATCGAAGCTTTCGCCCATGTAGAATTTTTGCAGATTCATAACAGCCTCCTTTTGCGATACACTTGTGTCGGTTTTTCTTTTGTGTTATCATAGCATAAGAAGAAATTCCGATTCAATAGTACTGAAGCAACTGACACATCGGGAAAGAAAGTGGGTCGATTTATGTATCACAGGCAGGCAAACAAGACGGCCATCCAGAGCCAGCACATGATCACAGACGCTCTGTTCAGTCTGATGAAGCGCAAACCCTTCCAGCAGATCACCGTCACGGAAATCTGTGAAGAGGCTGCTGTGGGCCGCAAGACCTTCTATCGCAATTTCGAGCTGCGGGAGGACGTCATCGACTTCTGGCTGGATCAGCGGTGCAGGGAATATGAGCAGGAATATCTGTCGGTTCCCCAGGAAGAAAAGCTGTATTACCACTTTGTATTTCTGAAAAAGCATACGGATGCCCTGATCACACTCTATCACAATGGTCTGCATCCTCTGACTGAGCAAAAATTCTCTGTTTTTCTGCCGGATACCATGCCCACCTGGTCAGAAGATCCGGTAGAGCAGGAGTATCGCAGTCAGTACATCATTGCGGGCATCGAAGCCATCGTCCGGGTATGGGTGACACGGGGTTTTCAGGAAAGCATCGAAGAAGTTGTTGAGATTGCAAAGCGGGTACAGCTGCTGCAAAATTCCACCGGATGATTTACAGATGTATTCAATCAGGGGGATCCAAAGAACATCGGATGCAGTACAGATCCAAGGCGGCACCGGTTGCAAAATGGTTTACATAAATAATATTGTAAATTGTTGTTACTGTTTACATAATTCGAGTTATCCACATTTTCCACAGGTCTTTCCACAGCCAGCAGGTGGAAAAGCCCTGTCAGATCAAGGCGAATTTTGTTTTTACCAAAAAATCTCCACAGGTTTACACATACCTGTGGAGATTATCATAGTTAACATAATTACAAAAGTTACAACTGGAAACAGATATTAGTAGGCAAATTTTGCAGAGAAGATCCGCTCAGGCTTTTCGCCGTTTTCCCGGTAGGCATCCACCTGCATGATGCCTTCTCCCAGGAAGTCCCAGTGCAGATCCAGCTTCTGGCCTTCCCATGCTTCGCTGAGATAGCAGACAGTCATTTCCTTCAGGGTATGATCCCGGTGGAAATCGCTGGGCATCAGATCGTCAATCCATTCCAGATACTTGGTGTTGTTCATGTGACCGTTCCGGTCCAGATCACTGTAGCAGACAGTGCGCTCTCTGCGGTTCACCAGCCGTCCAGGCGCCAGAGAGCCGGGAAGGGCCAGTTCATTTCCCCTCACACTGCCGGAAACCACGATGCCGCTCTTTCCCGGCAGGATCATGTTCCGCTTGTCCATATCCATCAGCACCCAGAGACTGATCGCCCGGAAACATTCATTTCCGGCTTCGTCATAAGCAATGACGCTGCGGGGGTAAGAGGAGCGGGTGGCAGGCAGGGGCCAGGTCTCCACCCGGATTGTTTCACCATGCCGGGGCAGACGGGTGATCTGTACCCGATGCCGGATCACAGCCCAGAACAGACGGCGCTGATTCAGAATATCATAGCCCACTTCCATCAGTTCTCCGTGCCGGGTGGCAACCGTCTGGGCATAGAGCAGCAGCATGGAGGGCTTCAGCCGTCCGAACCGGTCTACCACCATATCATTGATCTCAAAATTTTGTACAAAAATGGGTTCCATAATTTTCCTCGCCATTCATAAATATGTAGGGCGGGGCCATGCCCCGCCCTGCAGCAGCCCAAAGTATTACTTTTTATTTTCCATCAGTGTCAGCTCCACACTGTACTGCTGTCCGCCCCGGTAAATCAGAACCGTTACCACATCGCCTACCTGATGGTTATACAGCGCAGTATTCAGACCGTCCATATCGGTGATCCGCTGGTCATCGATGGCCAGCAGGATATCCCCGGGCTCAATGCCGTAGTAGGCCGCGTAGCTGCCGGATTCCACCTCGGTGATATACAGGCCGGCCGGCAGCCGGTAATAATACTGGTAGAAGGTAGACAGGGATTCACCGGTCATACCCAAAGTGGGCCGTCCGGAGACATAGCCCTGGGTGATGAGCTGATCCACGATGTCCTTCACTGTGGCGCTGGGAATGGCAAAGCCCAGACCCTCCACACCGGTCTTGTTGGCAAAAACACCGATCTTCATGGTGGTGATACCGATGACCTGACCATAGCAGTTGATGAGTGGGCCGCCGGAATTGCCGGAGTTCAGTGCCGCATTGGTCTGGATCAGACTCATGGTACGGCCATCAATTGCCACATCCCGGTTGATGGCGGAGATGATGCCGTCGGTGAAGCTGCCCCGGAATTCGGTACCCAGAGGATCGCCGATGGCAGTAACGCTGTCGCCCACCCGCAGGACATTGGAATCACCGAACAGGGCAGGGGTCAGATCATCGGCGCCGATGCGCAGCACCGCCAGATCGGAGATCTCATCCGCACCCACCAGACTGGCCTCAAAAACCCGTTCATCTGTCAGCTGAACAGAAACAGACAGGGCATTGTCCACCACATGGGCATTGGTAACGATGTAGCCCTTTTCCGACAGCACAACGCCGGTACCGGTGCTGCTGCCGCCCTGAGTCTGACAGGAAATGGATACCACAGAGGGGATATTCGTTTCATAGATTTCCTGAAGGGAAAGGCCCTGCTCCTGAGGCACATTGTCCACAGACTGGGGAGATTCCTGCAGGAACAGGGAGACGCCGTCTCCTGAATTCCGGGAAGGGGGCTGGGTAGCCTCCTCAGCGGATATCATCATGGGCTCCGTTTCCTCCGGTGTGAAGGAAATGGAGGCAGAAGCCTCCTGCTTCACCTGAAGCTGATTGAACAGCTTCACATTCAGAATACCCAGCACCGTAATGATACCGCACAGGAAGATGATCAGGATCAGCATCAGCGCCAGAATTCCGCCCCGGTCCTTTGGGGGACGGGTGGAGCCGGTCTGCCAACTGCCGTCGTCCCAGGGCTCCTCCTCCCGGCTGTATTTGGGATTGTATTTCTTCTGTTCATCCATAAATAAACCTCACGATAAAAATAGAAAGCTGAAAGTTGTGGAATTGCCTTCGGCAATGATTGAAAAATCAGCAAAGCTGACACCTGAACTTTCCACTTTCCATTTTCAACTTTAATTCACCAGCGGCATGGTGAAGGTGAATTCGGTCCTGCCGTCCCGGCTGGTGACGGAAATGTTCTCACCATGGCTGCATACGATGGTCTTGACGATGTACAATCCCAGACCCCAGCCATCCCGGTTCTGGGAGCGGGACTTGTCCAGCTTATGGAACCGGTCAAAAACCAGGGGCAGCTCATTGGCGGGAATGGTATCTCCCTCATTGGAGATGGAGATGTAGGCCTTGCTTCCGCCCTCCCGGATCCGCAGACCCAGCGTTTTTCCCTCGGGACAGAATTTCACCGCATTATCCAGCAGGTTGTAGATCACCTGGGTAATATAATCCCGGTTGGCGATGGTATAGACCGGATGCTCCGGCATATCCACTTCCACTTCCAGACCTTTGTCGGTGATCTTCTTTTCGAAGGTAATGAGCACCTGGCCCATGACTTCCTCCAGGTCAAAGTGCATTTTCTTTTCTTCCGGGATATCCTGACTCTGAAGCTGGGAAATATCCAGCATACTGCGCACCAGACGGCTCAGCCGTTTGGTCTCATCGGATACGATCTGCAGGTAATAATCCCGGCGGTGCTCCGGAATGGTGCCGTCCAGGATGCCGTCCACATAACCGGAAATGGTGGTCATGGGGGTCTTCAGCTCGTGGGATACGTTGGCCACGAATTCCTGACGCTGATACTCACTTTTCTGGAGACTGGTAGCCATATTGTTGAAGGCCAGAGAAAGCTCCTGCATTTCTTCACTGGTACCCTCCTCCACCCGGACTCTGGCTTCCAGATTTCCGTGGGCGAAGGCATTGGCAGCTTTTGCCATATCCTGCAGCGGACGACTCTCCCGGCGGGTAAAGAAGCTGGCCACCACCACTGCCAGAATCACCACAAAGGAAGAGGTGGTCAGAAACAGATTGGAGATCCGGTTCAGGACCTGAGTGGTTTCCGTGGTGGGAGTGGAGACCATAACGATGCCGTTCGAAGCGCTGCTGCTGACAATGGGCAGGCAGACCACAAACCGGGGATCACTGTAAAGGCCTTTGATGATGCCGGTGGAAAAATCGCTTCCGTTTTCCAGCACCTTGCGCATATAGTCCGGGTCGATGCGCCAGCCCAGATGATCGCAGATGGAAGGATAGCAGGAGCAGATGACGATCTCACCCCTGCCGTTACAGATCACCGCATCAAAATTGGAGATCTGGGTGGCAATGTCCAGATTCAGAATAAATTCCCGGCTGCCCAGACTGCCGTCAATGGAGTAGGCCGCCGCCAGATCCGCGATGATCTGGGCATCCTGCTGAAGATTCGACACGGTATTATCCGTGATGTATTCATTGATGAGCATCTGAAAGGAGGCGCCCAGCAGAACAAGGGACAGAAGCAATATGGTGGATATGGTAAAAAAGCTTCGTCCGAAGGAACTTTTCATCCTTACAGCACCTCAAATTTATAACCCACGCCCCAGACCGTCTTCAGGCTCCAGTTTTCGCTGACACCCTCCAGCTTTTCACGCAGACGCTTCACATGGACATCCACGGTGCGGCTGTCGCCGAAGTAGTCAAAGCCCCAGACTTCATCCAGCAGCTGATTGCGGGTGTAGACCCGGTTGGGGGAGGAAGCCAGGTAGTACAAAAGCTCCATCTCCTTGGGAGGGGTGTCCACCTTTTTGCCATCCACACTGAGTTCAAAGGCATCCATATCGATGACCAGCTTTTCAAACACCAGCCGTCTTGCCTTCTTTTCAGCGGCAACGCCGGAGGTACGGCGCAGCACGGCCTCGATCCGTGCCAGCACTTCCTTCATTTCAAAGGGCTTGGTGATATAGTCATCAGCGCCGGTCTTGAGGCCTGCCACCTTGTCATCGGTCTCACCCTTGGCGGTGAGCATGATGATGGGGGTCTGGGCTTCGGCGCGGATGGCCTTGCAGACGGCCCAGCCATCCATGACGGGCATCATCACATCCAGCAGCACCAGGTCGGGTTTGATAGCCCGGTACTTGGCAAGACCCTGTCCGCCATCGCTGGCGACGGTAACAGCGTAGCCTTCCTTTTCCAGATACATCTGCAGCAGCTCCGCAATATTGCGGTCATCTTCCACAATCAAAACAGAAATAGCCATGAGAAAATCCTCCTATATCCGATTTCTTTTCATTTTTCCTTATTATACCGCATTTTGGGTTATTTAGGTGAATAATTTGTAAAGACTACAGGGGCAATTTGTGAACGGGAAAGTTTGTCTTGCAAATGGCCCATTTTACGGTTATGATAGGGATAGTGCGTACAATAAATGATCGTTTATCTTACGAAGGTTCTGCCTGTACTTTTCTTGCTCCTGCAAGAAAAGTACCAAAAGAAGCAGGCACAAGGGGTCCTGTAAGTCGCGCTCCCGCGCGCCCCAGCCGTCCCCTTGTGAATCCCCCGGCCGCAACGCCATAGGCGC
>JAFQTF010000006.1 GCA_017409205.1 Oscillospiraceae bacterium
CCGGCGAGTGGAGAACCTTCACCGACATTCAGGGTGTTGAGGACTTCCACGGCGAAATGGACTTCAAGGTTGCCGGTACCACCGAGGGCATCACCGCCATCCAGATGGACCTGAAGAACAAGGGCCTGACCATGGAGATCATTGCCGACGCTCTGGAGCGCTGCCGCGTTGCCCGTCTGGAGATCCTGAATGAGGTCATGCTGCCCTGCATCGCTGAGCCCCGTCCCGAGGTTTCCGAGTACGCTCCCAAGATGATCTCCATGAAGATCCCCGTGGAGAAGATCCGTGAAGTCATCGGTTCCGGCGGCAAGACCATCCAGAAGATCTGCGCTGACACCGGCGCCAAGGTGGACATCGAGGACGATGGCTCCGTCTTCATCTCCGCTGTGGACTCCGCCGCTGCCTACGCCGCCAAGAAGATGGTGGACGACATCTGCTTCGTTCCCGAGGTGGGCAAGCTGTACTACGGCAAGGTCGTCCGCATCCTGCCCATCGGCGCTTTCGTTGAGATCGCTCCCGGCCACGACGGCATGGTTCACATCTCCAAGCTGGAGAACCGCCGCGTTGAGAAGGTTGAGGACGTTCTGAATCTGGGCGATATGACCTGGGTCAAGTTCATGGGCTTCGACGAGAAGGGCCGCGCAAACTTCTCCCGCAAGGACGCCCTGAAGGAAATGGCCAACCAGTAAACTATAAATTCCCCAGGGAAGGGGCTGGCTCTTCCCTGGGAAACAATATACACGTAAAAAGATAGATTTTGGCCTTTCAAGGAGGTTACTGTATGACTGAACTGGAAAAGAGAGAACTTCAGATCATGGCATGCAAGGTGCGCATCGGCATCATCGACAGCACCAACGCCGCAAAGTGCGGCCATCCCGGCGGCAGCCTGTCTGCTGCAGAGATGTTTACCTATCTGTATCAGAAGGAACTGAACGTGGACCCCAAAAACCCCAAGTGGGCTGACCGGGACCGTTTTGTTCTTTCCAAGGGTCACACCGCCCCCGGCCTGTATTCCGCACTGGCCTACAAGGGCTTCTTCCCTGTGGAAGATCTGCTGACCCTGCGCAAAATCGATTCCTATCTCCAGGGCCACCCCAATATGGCCATGGTTCCCGGTGTGGATATGTCCACCGGTTCTCTGGGTCAGGGCATCTCCAGCGCCGTGGGTATGGCACTGGGTCTGAAGCTCCAGGGCAAGTCTCCCCGGGTCTACACCCTGCTGGGTGACGGCGAGATCCAGGAGGGTCAGGTCTGGGAAGCCTGCATGTCCGCCAGCCATTATAAGCTGGATAACCTGTGCATCATTGTGGACAACAACAGCCTGCAGATCGACGGCAATATCCGTGACGTCATGAGCCCCTATCCCATCGTAGATAAGCTCCAGGCCTTCGGTTTCCACACCATCGCCATTGACGGCCACGACTTTGACGCCATCGAAGCTGCCTTTGCCGAGGCAAAGACCGTCAAGGGTCAGCCCACCGCCATCGTTATGAAGACCATCAAGGGTAAGGACGTTTCCTTCATGGAAAATGAAGCCGGCTGGCACGGCAAGTCCACCAATCCCGCCGAGTACGAGATCGCCATCACCGAACTGAAGGCCAAGCTCAATGAACTGGAGGGCAAGTAATATGGCAGACGTGAAAAAGATCGCTACCCGCGAAGGCTACGGTCAGGCTCTGGTGGAGCTGGGCCGGGAGCACGACAATATCGTGGTTCTGGACGCTGACCTGGCAGGTGCCACCAAGACCGGCACCTTCAAGAAGGCTTTCCCCGAACGGCACCTGAATTTCGGCATCGCCGAGGGCAATATGATGTCCGCCGCTGCTGGCCTGGCCACCACCGGTCTGGTTCCCTTTGCCTCCTCCTTTGCCATGTTCGCCACCGGCCGCGCCTATGAGCAGATCCGCAATTCCATTGGCTATCCCCATCTGAACGTGAAGGTCTGCGCCTCCCACGGCGGCATCTCCGTTGGTGAGGACGGCGCCAGCCACCAGTGCTGCGAGGACTATGCCCTGATGCGCAGCATCCCCGGCATGGTGGTCATGAGCCCCGCCGACAATGTGGAGGCCATCGCCATGGTGAAGGCTGCCTACGACTACGAAGGCCCCGTTTACATCCGCACCGGCCGCAGCGCTGTTCCCGTGTTCCACGGTGAGGACTTCCATTTTGAGATCGGCAAGGGTGAGGTCGTCCGCGAAGGCGCTGATATCGCCATCATCGCCAACGGTCTGATGGTTTACGAAGCCATGAAAGCCGGCGAAGTGCTGGCAAATGAGGGCATCAACGCCATGATCATCAATATGGCCACCATCAAGCCTCTGGACGAAGAGCTGGTTCTGGCTGCTGCTAAGAAGTGCGGCAAGGTCATCACCTGCGAAGAGCACTCCATCATCGGCGGTCTGGGTGAGGCTGTCTGCTCTCTGCTCAGCGAAAAGCTGCCCACTCCTGTCAAGAGAATCGGCATGAATGACGAATTCGGCCGCTCCGGCCCTGCTGCCGAACTGCTGCAGCACTATGGCCTCTGCGCTGAGAACATCGTAAAGGTCACCAAGGAATTCATCGAAAAATAAAAAAAGAGGATCCCCGGCGGCACCGCCGGGGATCTTTTTGCGTTTCCGATAAAAAACCGCCTCCGGAATTTCCGGAGGCGGCGCTGTTTTGAAAAAGGAAATTAGTACATACCGCCCTGGGCAGCTGCGGCTGCGGCTGCAGCATCGGCAGCGGGATCGGGCTTGTCCACAACCAGAGATTCGGTGGTCAGGACGCAGCCTGCGATGGAGGCGGCATTCTCCAGGCTGGAACGGGTGACCTTGGTGGGGTCAACGATACCGGCAGGGATCATGTCCACATATTCTTCGGAGTAAGCGTTGTAGCCGTAGCCAACCTTGCCGGAATTGCGGATCTTCTCGAAGACCACACTGCCATCCACGCCGGCGTTCTCGGCGATCTGGCGGATAGGAGCCTGCAGAGCGGAGGCAATGATCCGGGCGCCGGTCTTCTCGTCGCCGTGCAGAGTGGCGATCAGTTCCTCGACGGCAGCGATGGCATTGACCTGAGCGGTACCGCCGCCGGCCACGATGCCTTCTTCCACAGCGGCACGGGTGGCGTTCAGAGCATCTTCCACACGCAGCTTCTGCTCCTTCATGGCAACTTCAGTCTGGGCACCCACCTTGATGACGGCAACGCCGCCGGCCAGCTTGGCCAGGCGCTCCTGCAGCTTCTCACGGTCGTAGTCAGAAGTGGTGGTGGCAATGCCGGCACGGATCATCTGGGCGCGGGCAGCAATATCAGCGGGAGAGCCGTCGCCGTCCACGATGGTGGTGGTGTCCTTGGTGACAACGATCTGGCGGCAGTGGCCCAGATCAGTCAGCTGGGCATCGGCCAGCTCCATGTTCAGCTGGCTGGAGATGACAGTACCGCCGGTGAGGACAGCGATATCCTGCAGCATTTCCTTACGGCGGTCGCCGAAGCCGGGAGCCTTGACACAGACCACATTGAAGCGGCCCTGGAGGCGGTTCAGCAGCAGGGTAGCCAGAGCATCGCCCTCCACATCCTCAGCAATGATCATCAGCTTCCGGCCGGCCTTGACGATGGGCTCCAGAATGGGCAGGATGTCCTGAATGGCGGCGATCTTCTTGTCGGTGATCAGGATGTAGGCATCGTCCAGTACGGCCTCCATCTTGTCAGTATCAGTGACCATGTAGGGAGAGACATAGCCCCGGTCAAACTGCATGCCCTCCACGACTTCCAGACCGGTCTCAGCAGTCTTGGATTCCTCGATGGTAATGACGCCTTCGGTGCCCACCTTCTCCATAGCCTCAGCGATCAGTGCGCCGATGGAGGCATCGCCGGAAGAGACGGTACCGACACGGGCGATATCCTCGGAACCGCTGACGGGCACAGAGTGGGACTTGATGGCTTCCACAGCGGCAGCAACAGCCTTGTCGATGCCCTTGCGCATAACCATGGGGTTGGCGCCGGCGCTGAGGTTCTTCAGACCTTCCCGGGTAATGGCCTGAGCCAGAACGGTAGCCGTGGTGGTGCCGTCACCGGCCACATCGTTGGTCTTGGTGGCCACTTCACGGATCAGCTGGGCGCCCATGTTTTCAAAGGGATCCTCCAGCTCCACTTCCTTGGCGATGGTAACGCCGTCATTGGTGATCAGGGGAGCGCCGTACTTCTTGCCCAGGACAACGTTGCGGCCCTTGGGACCCAGAGTGACCTTGACGGTATTGGCCAGACAGTCAATGCCGGTCTGCAGCTTCTTGCGGGCTTCTTCGCCGTAAACGATCATCTTTGCCATAGTTCAGGTCCTCCTTATTCCACAACAGCCAGGATATCATCCTGCTTGACGAATTTGTAATCGATCTTGTCCAGAGTCACATCGGTGCCTACAAACTTTCCGACGATGACCTTCTCACCGGCCTTTACCAGCATCTCCACATCCTTGGTGCCGGGGCCCACAGCCACGACTTCATAGATGGCGGGCTTTTCCTTGTTGGCAGAGGCAATCAGGATGCCTGCAACAGCGGTCTCTTTCTCTTCATGGGCTTTCAGCAGAACATTGTCTGCCATAGGCTTCAGATTCATACGTAAATTCCTCCATAAATTGGGATATATTTAGACTGCAGGTTGGTTCCTGCAATGATCTACATAATTAGCACTCTTTTTCTCTGAGTGCTAATACATCATACCATATCCGGAAAAAATATCAAGTGGAAAATTGGCAGTTTTCCGTTAAATATTTATGAACCATCTGTATCTGCACAGTATTTTGGCTCCGGACAGTCTGCAGATTCCATATCCCGGAAACAGCCTTCCGGCATACAGACATAAAAACCACCTCTGGTTTCAGAGGTGGTTTTTTCTTATTTCAGTCGTTTTTCCAGTGTAGCGCTGTTCAGAGCCGTCAGATGGATCCGGGTAAAACCGTATTCGGAAGTCAGCACAAAGGATTTGGGCAGATCATCGCAGGGGATCACCTCGCCCTCCTTTTCTGCCGCCTCCAGAAATTCCCGGGTACGGCGGGAGGTGGAGGTATTGTCCAGATCAAATATGCCGATGATGGACCTGTCCCGGACTGCCATATCATTTCCGATGGATAGATACATTTTCCGACTCCCTTCCCACAGTTATCCTTTGATCTTCTTCCACTCTGCCACTGCCAATTCATCGCAGCGGTTGTTTTTCGGATTCTCTGCATGGCCCTTCACCCAGTGGTAGTGGACTTCGTGTTTCATGGTCAGAGAAAGCAGAATATCCCAGAGGTCCGGATTCAGAGCCGGTTTTTTGTCGGATTTGATCCAGCCCTTTTTCTTCCAGCCCCAGGCCCAGCCCTTTTCCAGAGCGTCAATGACATATTTGGAATCCGAATACAGCTCCACGACACAGGGCTCCTTCAGGGCCTGAAGGCCCCGGATCACGGCAGTCAGCTCCATCCGGTTGTTGGTGGTGCTGGCTTCGCCGCCGGAAAGTTCCTTCTCATGGCCCATATATTCCAGGATGGCACCCCAGCCGCCGGGGCCGGGGTTGCCGGAACAGGCGCCGTCTGTATAGAGGGTCACGGTCTTCATTCAGCGGTTTCCTCAATATTCTCCACGCGCTCCAGGGAGACCACCTTATTGCCCTCCTCAATGCGCATGACGATGACGCCCATAACGTCTCTCTTGTAAATATTAATGGAAGCAGCAGGAATACGGATGATGACGCCACCGTTTTCGATCAGCATCACATCGTCATTCTCGCCCACCACACGGCAGCCGGCCACATTGCCGGTTTTTGCCGTAATGTTGTAGTTCTTCAGGCCCTTGCCGCCGCGTCCCTGAGGGATCTTCTCCCCATCGGGGCCGGTACGCAGATATTCCTGCAGCTCAGTACGCTTGCCGAAGCCATTTTCAGTGACGGTCAGCAGAGTCTTTCCTTCCTCGGCCTTTTCTGCACCCACAACTATGTCTCCATCTGTCAGCAGAATGCCCCGGACACCGGCTGCATCACGGCCCATGGGACGGACATCATTTTCATTGAAGCAGATAGCCATGCCCTGGGCGGTGGCCAGAATGATGTTGTCATTGCCGCCGGTGCGGATGACGTTGATCAGATGGTCGCCTTCATTCAGAGTCAGAGCCCGGATGCCGCCGCGGCGGTTGGTCTTCAGGGCAATGAAGGGGATCCGCTTTACGGTGCCCTGAGAGGTGACCATCATCAGGTATTCATCCTCATGGAACTCCCGGGTGATGACCACGGCGGTAACACTTTCACCGGGATCCAGCGGCAGCACATTGACAATGGCGGTGCCCCGGGCGGTGCGTCCGGCTTCGGGGATCTGATATCCCTTCCGGTGGTGGACCTTGCCCTGGTCGGTGAAAAACAGCATGTGATCGTGGGTGGAGGCAATGGTCAGACTCTTGACATAGTCCTCCTCCTTCAGGTTCTGAGCGTTGACGCCCCGGCCGCCTCTGCTCTGCGTGCGGTAGGTATCCACAGGCATCCGCTTGATATAACCCTGATGGGAAAGGGTATAGGCGCAGATTTCCTCCTCAATCAGATCCTCGATGTCGATCTCATCCTCGATATCCTGGATCTCGGTCTTGCGCTTGTCGCCGAACTTGTCCCGGATGGCAATGAGTTCTTCCCGGAGCACAGCCTTCATCTTTTCAGGATCGGCCAGCAGATCCAGGAAATAACGGATCCGCTCCATCAGCTCATTGTATTCATTCTGCAGTTTCTCCCGGTCAAGACCCTGCAGAGCCTTCAGACGCATATCCAGAATGGCCTGGGCCTGAACATCGTCCAGACCAAACCGTTCCATCAGTTTCTGCTTCGCATCATCGTAGGCGGAGCGGATGATGTGGATGACCTCGTCGATATTGTCCTGGGCAATCAGCAGACCCTCCAACAGGTGGGCACGCTCCCGGGCCTTGCGCAGGTCGTACTCGGTGCGGCGGGTCAGAACTTCCTTCTGGTGGGCCAGGTATTCATCGATGATCTGCCGCAGAGAAAGGATCTTGGGCTGCTTCTGGTCATCCACCAGAGCCAGCATAATGATGCCAAAGCTGGACTGCAGGGCCGTCTGCTTAAAGAGGTTGTTCAGCACAACCTGGGGATTGGCGTCCTTCTTCAGCTCGATGACCATCCGCATACCATTGCGGTCAGACTCGTCACGAAGGTCGGAAATGCCCTCCAGACGCTTATCCTTCACCTGCTCGGCGATGTTCTTGATGAGCTGGCGCTTGTTGACCTGATAGGGCAGCTCATTGACGATGATACGGATCCGGTCCTTGCCGAATTCCTCGAATTCGGTGCGGGCCCGCACCACCACCTTGCCGCGGCCGGTGGCATAGGCTGCCCGGATACCGCTGCGGCCCATGATGATGCCGCCGGTGGGGAAATCGGGGCCGGAAACGTGCTCCATCAGATCCACCATAGTAGCCTCCGGGTCATCCAGCACGCAGACGCAGGCATTGATGACCTCTGCCAGATTATGAGGCGGAATGTTGGTGGCCATGCCGACAGCAATGCCGGAGGAACCGTTCACCAGCAGATTGGGGAACCGGCTGGGCAGAACTCTGGGCTCTTTCCTGGATTCATCGAAGTTGGGATCCCAGTTGACAGTCTCCTTGTCGATGTCCCGGAGCATCTCGTTGGAAAGCTTGCTCAGTCTTGCCTCGGTATAACGGTAGGCAGCGGCGGGGTCGCCGTCCACGGAGCCGAAGTTGCCGTGGCCGTCTACCAGCATATAGCGCATGGAGAAGTCCTGTGCCAGACGCACCATGGCGTCGTAAACCGATGCGTCACCATGGGGATGGTATTTACCCAGCACATCGCCCACGCAGGTGGCAGACTTCTTGAAGGGTTTGTCGGAGGTCAGGCCGCTTTCGTACATGGTGTACAGGATGCGGCGGTGAACGGGCTTCAGGCCGTCACGGACATCCGGCAGCGCACGTCCGACAATAACGGACATGGCGTATTCAATATAGGATCTTTCCATTTCGTCCACCAGGTTGGACTCTGTGATCACCTGATCCGGGAAACGGATATCCTCGGGTTTGTAGCTACGATTATGTGCCAAGACAGCGTCACCTCCTTAGATATCAATATTGACAGCGTACTTTGCGTTCCGTTCGATCCATTCCTTCCGGGGTTCCACCTGCTCGCCCATGAGAACGGTGAAGATGGCATCTGCCCGGCGGGCATCTTCCAGAGTGATCCGGCGCAGGGTACGGGTTTCCGGATCCATGGTGGTCTCCCACAGCTCATGGGGATTCATTTCACCCAGACCCTTGAACCGGTTGATATCCACCTTGGCATTTCCCTCGCCCCGCAGTTCAGCGGAGATCTGATCCCGCTGCTCATCGGAGTAGGCAACCATCACCTTCTTGCCCCGGGTCAGCTTATACAGAGGCGGCACGGCGGAATAGACATAGCCATGCTCGATCAGAGGCCGCATATACCGGAAGAAGAAGGTCAGAAGCAGCGTGCGGATATGAGCGCCGTCCACGTCGGCATCGGACATGATGATGACCTTGTGATAGCGCAGCTTTTCAATATCGAATTCCTCACCGATGCCGGCGCCCAGAGCCACGATCAGGGGATACAGCTTGTCGTTGCCGTAGATCTTGTCGGCCCGGGCCTTTTCCACGTTCAGCATCTTACCCCACATAGCCAGGATCGCCTGGAACCGGGAGTCCCGGCCCTGAATGGCGGAGCCTGCAGCGGAGTCACCCTCGACGATGTAGATTTCGCACAGCTCGGGGTTGCGCTCATTACAGTCCTGAAGCTTGTCGGGCATCTGGCCGGATTCCAGACCGGTTTTCCGACGGACAGATTCTCTTGCCTTTCGGGCAGCTTCCCGGGCCCGGTTGGCCATCATGGCCTTTTCCAGAATGGCCTTGGCAGTCTGGGGATGCTCCTCAAAATAAGTTGCCAGCTGTTCGGACACGATCTGATCCACCAGAGTCCGGATGTAAGCGTTGCCCAGCTTGGCCTTGGTCTGGCCCTCAAACTGGGCGTCCGTCAGCTTCACGGAGATGATGGCGGTGATGCCCTCCCGGCAGTCCTCGCCGGAAACCTTGTCATCGCCCTTGATGATGCCGTTTTTCTGACCATAGGCATTCAGAACACGGGTCAGGGCGGTCTTGAAGCCGGTCTCGTGCATGCCGCCCTCGGGGGTGCGGACATCGTTGGCAAAGGACAGCATAAATTCCTGATAGCCATCGTTGTACTGCACGGCGATCTCGGCAGAGGCATCGCCCTTGCTGCCGGCCATGTAGATCACATCCTCATGGATGGGGGTCTTGTTCTTGTTGCACCAAACGGCAAATTCCCGGATGCCGCCTTCGTAGCACATGGTCTCGGAGATCTGCTTTTCATCATCCCGGTCATCGGTGATGGTGATGGAGAGGCCAGCATTCAGAAAAGCCTCCTCCCGCATACGCTCATGGAGAATCTCATAGTCATAGACCAGAGTATCAAACATTTCGGGATCAGGCTTGAAGGTAACTTCGGTGCCGGTCTTTTCCGTTTTGCCCACCACGGTCATTTCCTGGGTGATGGCGCCCCGGGCGAACTTCATTTCATGGATCAGTCCGTTTTTATGGACCCGAACCCGGAGCCATTCGGAAAGGGCATTGACAACAGAGGCGCCAACACCATGGAGGCCGCCGGAAACCTTGTAACCGCCGCCGCCGAACTTACCGCCGGCATGGAGTACGGTAAAGACAACTTCCAGAGCAGGCTTGCCGGTCTGGGGCTGGATATCCACGGGAATACCGCGGCCGTCATCGGTGACGGTGATGGTATTGCCGGGGTTAATGGTCACAGTGATGTGCTTGCAGAAACCGGCCAGAGCCTCATCGATGGAGTTATCCACAATCTCATACACCAGATGGTGCAGACCGGAAGCGGAAGTGGAGCCGATATACATACCGGGACGCTTCCGGACGGCTTCCAGACCCTCCAGAACCTGGATCTGGGATCCGCCGTATTCTTCTAAATTAACTTTTGTTTCGTCAGACATAATGTCCTCCTATATGCAAATGAGGAATCAGAAGTTAGGAATTGGGAGTTATTGTATCTGATACACTGATTTTTCAATTCATCAGCGGAGCGGATACCACAACTCCCAACTCCTCACTCCTAACTCAAATAACGTTTCCTTTTGATATTTCAATGGTCTTACCCAGTTTTGTAAACCGGCCCGGTTCACAGCAGGTGATGAACACCTGACCAGATACGATCTGATTCAGGACGAAATCCTGCCGTCCCGGATCCAGTTCGGAAAGAACGTCGTCCAGAAGCAGCACCGGTTCTTCTCCCCATTCCCTTGCCATCAGCTCCCGCTGGGCCAGCTTCAGACTGATGGCAGCGGTACGGGTCTGCCCCTGGGAGCCATAGCTTTTCAGGTCGATACCCGAAAGACACACCGTAAAATCATCCTTATGGGGTCCGGTCAGACACTGGGCCGTTTCCAGTTCCGCCCGATAGTGCCGCTCCAGATGATCCAGAAGCTCCTGGGTCAGCTGAGAAACCGGGGCAAAGGGATCGGTCACCGTGGAAACTGTCTTATAGTCCAGCGTAAAATCTTCCACACCTCCGCTGAACTGGCTGTGGAAAGCGGCAGCGGATTTTCCCAGACTTTCATAAAAACGTGCCCGGTAGGAGATCAGCAGGGCGCCCACCTGACAAAGCCGGGTATTGTACTCCGGCAGGATGGCCAGCACGGAAGGATTATCAAAATGATCCTTCAGGATCCGGGATTTCTGATCCAGGATCCGGTTATATTCCGTCAGGGCAGCGTCATAGTTGGGACGAAGTCCGCATAAAACCTGATCGCCCATTCTTCTTCGCTGACTGGCTCCGGTTTTCAGAACCATCAGATCCTCCGGGCAGAACAGTACCGTGGGAAGAACCCCCGCAATCTCTCCGGCAGTCTTCTTTTTGGCGCCGTTGCGCCAGATCTGCCTCGGCCGGGAGCCGGAGAAAAGCACGAACCGCAGGTTCTGCTCCCGCTCCTGGGAAAAAACAGTTCCGCTGACCTCTCCGAAATCCGCGCCGAAGCGGACCATTTCCGCCGTTTTCTGGGCCCGGAAGGATCTTCCGCTGCCCAGATAGGAAATAGCTTCCAGCAGATTGGTCTTGCCCTGGGCATTGTCGCCCACGATCAGATTAACGCCGGGTTCAAAATCCAGCTTCACCTCCCGGTAATTCCGGAAATCGCGAAGCTCCAGTGTTTTCAGGTTCATGCGTGGTTGGAGATCAGGTAAACCTGACCGTTAAATTCAAATTTGTCGCCGTTATACAGCTTTTTGCCCCGCATGGTGCAGATCTCGCCATTGACCTTGACCTCGCCCTCCTGGATCAGGGTCTTTGCCTCGCCGCCGGAATAGACGATGTTGGCAAATTTCATGGCATCCTGCAGCTTGATATACTCCGTCATGATGGAAAGCGGAATCGAATTATCCTTCTTTTTAACAACAACTTTCATTATTATCCTCCTAGCAAAATGGAACGATACCGAGCGGTACCCAAGAGGAGTGAAAATAACCACTCAGGTACGTCACGAATTGCCAGCGGCGGCTCGCCGCTTAGCCGTTCTTGATCCGGACCGGCAGGACCATATAGGCAAAGTCGAATTTGTCATCCACAGGAGTCAGAACGATGGGGCTCAGGCCATTGGTCAGCTCCAGAGTGACCTCCTCAGAGGGAACGGCCCGGAGGGCATCGGCCAGATAGCGGACATTGAAGCCGATCTCCAGTTCCTTTCCGTCACCGGCAATGGCGCACCGGTCCTCGGCGGCGCCGATGGTGGTATTGGTGCGCATCAGCAGCTCCTGATGGCCGAATACGCAGCGCACCGGGCTCTTGTACTTTTCGGAAACGATGAGGCCCACCCGGTCAACGCTGGAAGAAAGATCGCCAACATTGGCAACCAGCTGGATGGGACAGCCTGTGGGAACCACCTTCCGCCAGTCCAGGAATTCACCCTCCAACAGACGGCAGACCAGAGTGGCTGCACCGATCTGGAACAGGATGTGCTTGGTGCCCAGAGTGAAGGCAGCATTCTCCTCAGAATCGGTGAGGATCTTTTCCGCCTCCTTCAGACCGGCGGCAGGAACCACGAAATTCAACTCCCGGGAGGTGGGCTCCTCAGGATGGAAGGTACGCCGGGCCAGACGGAAGCCGTCCACAGCAACAGCAGTGATGGAAGTATCCGTGACTTCGAACTTCACACCTGTGTGGATGGGCCGTCCCTGATTTTCGGAAACGGCAAAAATGGTGCCGGAGATCAGCTCCTTCAGCTTGTTCTGGGGAATCCGGATGGCCCGGCCGTCATTGACGTCAGGTAGCTCCGGATAATCATCGGCAGATTCTGCAGAAATGGTGAAGGAAGCATAGCCGGATCGGATGGAGACCTTGTAGCTTTCATCCACCACCACGATGACGGGGCCTTCCGGCAGACGACGGATGATATCACCGAAGAGCTTGGCAGGCAGGATGCAGTCGCCGGGATCGGAGACCTCGGCTTCGATCTCATAGGTAATGGCAGTTTCCATATTGTAGCCGGTGAGGCTTAAATGATGACCGGCCCGGCAGAGGATGCCCTCGATGACAGAGAGGCTGCTCTTCTGGGCTACGGCACGGCCTGCAATGTTCAGGCCCTGAACCAGCATGCTTTTTTCACAGGTAAAACGCATGGTCATTTTCCTTTCTTGCTAAAGAATAATAGATATATATATCTTTCATAGGTTTGGGTAGTAACAGGAGTACTAGTGAAAACTTATGTGGAAAACCGGAATTTTGCTTAGAGCCGCAACAAAAATTTTTCCACAGGGCTGTGTGGAGTTATTCACATCTGTCCACAGCCTCCCGGAAGGGGAAAAACCGGTGCATGTTTTCCACAGAGAATTCATCCACAATTAACAGCCCCTGTGGATAAAATGTAAGCAATCGGAACTGGCATCGGACAGGGATGGATGATATCTCAAGTTGTCACTTGTATCCGGAATTAAAGGCATGAATTGATGTTTGCCGTAATATCCCGGACGGCGTTCTGCAGCGTGGTATCGCCGGTTTTCAGGGATGCTTCCACCTTCTTGACGGCGTGCATGACGGTGGTATGGTCACGGGCAAACTCCTTGCCGATGTCGGGGAAACTGAGATTCGTCAGCTGGCGGATCAGATACATGGCCACCTGACGGGCGTCGGCAGTGCCCTTGTTTTTCTTTGTGCTGCGGATCACTGCGTCATCGATGTTGTAGAATTTGCAGACCTGGCTGATGATCAGGCTGGGAGTGGGCAGGGCATTGCCCTCAGCTTTGAACATATCACTGATGGCCCGGGAAATATGGGGCAGATCCAGAGGCATATTGTTCAGGTCCCGGTAAGCCAGGATCTTTTTCACGGTTCCCTCAATCTGACGGACGTTGTTGGTGATGTTGATGGCGATGTAGTTGCAGACATCGTCATCCAGATCCAGACCCAGGTGGTTGGCCTTATTTTTCAGAATGGCCATACGGGTCTCATAATCCGGGGGATTGATGTCAGCAATGAGGCCCCACTGGAAACGGCTCTTCAGACGGTCCTCCAGAGTGGGCATGTCGTCGGGCTTCCGGTCGGAGGTCAGGACGATCTGCTTGTGCTCCTCATAGAGCTTGTTGAAGGTATGGAAGAATTCTTCCTGGGTGGATTCCTTTCCGGCGATGAACTGGATATCATCCACCAGGAACAGGTCAGCTTCCCGGTATTTGCTGCGGAATTCGATGTTCTTACCGTTTTTGATGGCATCGATCAGTTCGTTGGTGAACTGGTCGCCCTTGATATAGACAATGTTGCAGCCGGGGTTCTGCTTGCGGATGCCGTTGGCGATGGCGTACAGGAGGTGGGTCTTGCCAACACCGGGAGGGCCGTACAGGAACAGGGGATTGTAGACCTGGCCCGGGGTTTTGGAAACCGCAATGGCGGCGCCGTGGGCAAACCGGTTGGAAGGGCCCACCACAAAATTATCAAAGGTGAACTGGGGATTGAAATCCATGGAGTGATTGTTTTTGCCCCGGGTCTTCCGGGCTTCCATTTCCTCATCGCCGAAGACCAGCAGCTTGGCATCGGAATTGAAGATCTCCTTCAGGGCATCCTGAATGGAATGGGTATAGCGGCGCTGGATCAGATCCCGGCGGAAATCCGAGGGGGAGTAGAGAATCAGATTCTCTTCGTTCAGCTCTACGACCTCGGCGTCATCAAATGCGGCGGACACCACAACTGCGCCCAGCTGTTCTTCAATATAGCTGATGATCTTGGCCCAAACATAGGCGGATGAATACATTATGCGGCTCCTTTCATTCTCTTTTGTGAAGCCCGTAAGCCTTGAAAACGGCCCATTTCCGGGCATAATTATTCACCCTAAATTTTATCACATTTGAACATAAAACTCAAGGAAATTTTGTGGAAATTCCATTGCAAAAATAACCATTTTCCGGCATTTTACAGTTGTCAAAAACAGCACTTTGCCCCATCTTTTTTTGTGCGGAACGTGAAGTGCGGCGTGTTGCGTGACCGTGCCGGAGAAGATAACGGATTTTGGGAAAACAGGGGAAAAAATGATACCTCCGGACTGCACAGCCAGCCCTTTGATCTGCATTTTGTCTTTGGTGTGAGAACACTTAGTATAGTTTCTGGCAAAAAACTGACAATAAAATTTGTCATTTTGTGCCTTGACCGTCTGAAAAAGCTATGCTAAAATTAACTATTAAGAAACAGATAAAAATTATAAAATTCAATATTTCTGTCGGAACCATAGGAGAAAATATGGCTAATTTGAAAAAGGTATGGACCTATCTTGTCATCGCTTTCGTTGGCTTGCTCTGTGCTCTGAATTATGAGCTGTTCGTGTTCCCTAACCAGTTTGCACCCTCCGGTCTGAATGGCATCTGCACCATGATCCAGCATGTATTCGGCATCAGCGTGGGAAGTTTGAGTCTGCTGATCAACATTCCTCTGGCGCTTTTGTGCTATTACAAGGTCAGTAAGCCCATTGCCATGCGCAGCATGGTCTATGTGGGTGCTTTCTCTGTCGGTCTGCTGATATTGGATCATTTGGATCTTTCCATGTTTGCCTATGCAACGGAAAACGGTACCAGCAAGATCCTGGGTCCTCTGGTGGCCGGCATTATTGCGGGTTACAGCTATTCCATTCTGGCCAAGGCCAGCGCCTATTCCGGTGGTACGGATTTTATCTCTGCCCTGATCCATGCCAAAAATCCTCAGAAAAGTGTTTATGGCCTGACTTTCTCCATGAATGTCTGCATTGCCATCACCAGCTATTTTGTCTACGGCTATCAGATGGAGCCTGTAATCCTGTGCATCCTCTACAGCTTTACCTCCTCCACCGTGGTGGAGCGGCTGGTGAAGAGCGGCCGGGAGGCTGTCTGCTTTGAGATCATCACCGACTATCCCAAGGAGATCTCTGAGGAGATCATCAAAAAGGTCCGTCATACCACAACTCTGATCCCTGCAAAGGGTATGTACTCCGGCCGGGAGACCAATATGCTGATCTGCGTGGTGAACAAGACTCAGGTCAGCGCCG
Organism: Oscillospiraceae bacterium; assembly: GCA_017409205.1. Classification (GTDB taxonomy): domain Bacteria; phylum Bacillota; class Clostridia; order Oscillospirales; family Oscillospiraceae; genus Faecousia. The sequence continues at coordinate 15,578 of JAFQTF010000006.1, forward strand.
TATCCCGGATCATCCGCAAGTATCCCTATACGTTCGCTGTTATGGATCCCGTCAGCGAGGTTATGGGCAACTTTAAGGATCTCAAGACAGATGGCACCGATGTCCGGGATATTCTGGATCACGGTGACGGAAAAACACTTTAAGCGCAAAGTGCTGAGGATGGAATTACGGTGTCGGCTTTGCTGACTGCTGAAATCCTATCCATAGGCCATACAATAACTTTACTGTCCGCATTCCAAACTCCACGATCGAAAAAAGAAAAATAATATATATCATTCAATTAGGAGGAAATCTACAATGGCGTACTATTATCCCGAACCCAGCCACACCTTCAGCGAATACCTGCTTGTTCCCGGTTACAGCTCTGAAGAGTGTATTCCCGATCGCGTCAGCCTGAGAACTCCCCTGGTTAAGTACCGCAAGGGCGAAGAAGAATGCCCCATCTGCCTGAATGTCCCTCTGACTTCTGCTGTTATGCAGTCCGTTTCCAATGATACCCTGGCCATTGCTCTGGCCAAGGAAGGCGGTATCAGCTTTATCTACGGCTCCCAGTCCATCGAGGATCAGGCTGCCATGGTTGCCAGAGTTAAGGGCTACAAGGCCGGTTTCGTCACCTCTGCTTCCAACCTGACTCCCGAAGCTACTCTGGCCGATGTTCTGGCTCTGAAGGCAAAGAACGGTTTCTCCACTGTTGCCATTACCGAAGACGGTACTGCCAACGGCAAGCTGCTGGGCATCGTTGCCAGCCGTGACTACCGTGTCAGCCGCATGACCGGCGAAGAGAAGGTTTCTACCTTCATGACTCCCCGGGAAAAGCTGGTTACTGCACCTCTGGGCACCACCCTCAGCGAATGCAACAACATCATCTGGGATCATAAGCTGAACAGTCTGCCCATTGTGGACGAGAACGATCATCTGATGTATTTCGTTTTCCGTAAGGACTATTCTTCCCATAAGGAGCATCCCCTGGAACTGCTGGATGAGAAGAAGCGCTATCTGGTGGGCGCCGGTATCAATACCCGTGACTATGCACAGCGGATCCCCGCTCTGCTGGAAGCCGGCGTTGATGTTCTGGTCATCGACTCCTCTGAAGGCTTCTCCTGCTGGCAGGCCAATACCATCAAGTGGGTTCGCGACAACTATGGCGACACCGTGAAGATCGGTGCCGGTAATGTTGTTGACAAGGACGGCTTCCGTTTCCTGGCTGAGGCAGGCGCTGACTTCGTCAAGATCGGTATCGGCGGCGGTTCCATCTGCATCACCCGTGAGACCAAGGGTATCGGCCGTGGTCAGGCTACTTCCGTCATCGATGTGGCTGAAGCCCGTGACGAGTACTTCAAGGAGACCGGCATTTATGTGCCCATTTGCTCCGACGGCGGTATCGTCCATGACTACCACATGACTCTGGCTCTGGCTATGGGTGCTGACTTCCTGATGCTGGGCCGCTACTTCGCCCGTTTCGACGAAGGCCCCACCCCCAAGGTCATGGTCAACGGCGCTTACATGAAGGAGTACTGGGGCGAAGGAAGCAACCGTGCCCGTAACTGGCAGCGTTACGACCTGGGCGGCGCTACCAAGCTGAGCTTCGAAGAAGGCGTTGACTCCTATGTTACCTATGCAGGTCCTCTGCATGACAACGTGGAGGCTTCCATGTACAAGGTCAAGGCAACCATGTGCAACTGTGGCGTTCTGACCATCCCCGATCTGCAGCGTGAAGCCAAGCTGACGCTGGTGTCCTCCGTCTCCATTGTGGAAGGCGGCTACCACGACGTCACTCTGCGCAGCGCTTCTCCCGTGAAGTAATTAAAAAAGATACCGGCTCCGGATTTTTTCCGGAGCCGGTTTTTTTCATAAAAAAGCCGCATCGGAAGATGCGGCTTTTCCATAACTCATTTAGCGGACAAAGGAAGTGGACAGGGTGCAGCTCCAGGCTTCGCCGGGATTCAGGACGGCAGCGGCTGCCTTTTCTTCCCACTTGATGCTGCCGCCTTCAGGGGAAGGCAGGCTGTGCCAGGGCTCGATGCAGATAAACTGAGGCATACCGGGCTTGGACCACAGCAGAGTATAGGGGAACTCGGAAATATCGCAGACAACACCCCGGCCGGTGTCCTTTTCGTACAGGCCCAGCTTGGTGGACTTCAGGTTCACCATGCAGTGGCTGTCGTTGGCAAAGAGATATTCATCCACAGGAATGGACTGGATGTTGGCGGGCATCAGATAGATGTTGCCGTGCATCAGACCGTGGGGCAGATTGTTGATGCAGATGGGGGACTCAATCTCGTTGAACCGCAGTTCGTAATCGGTGGCAACATGCTTGTCATCGAAGGGAACGGTAAAGGCGGGGTGATAGCCAATGCCAAAGGGCAGCTTGTCCGTGTCCAGATTTTCCACTGTCAGGGTATGATGAATAGTGTCGCCCTCCAGTGTGAAGGTGGATACCAGACGGAATTCAAAGGGGAACTTGCTGAGGGTCTCCTCATTGGAGCAGAGTTCCAGCACGATGGTGTCTTCGGTCTGATCCACGAAGTCATGCTCCATCAGCCGGGCGAAGCCATGCTGGCCGGACTCGCAGACCTGTCCCTTGGCCTCCAGCTTGCCATCCACCAGCTTGCCGCAGTGAGGGAACAGAATGGGTGCATGATAGCCCCAGACAGCCTTATCAGCCTGCCAGATGTGCTCCACGCCGTCGCATTTGCGGATGACGGACTTGACCTGAGCGCCCCAGGTGGTGACGGTGAGCTTCAGATACTCGTTTTCAATGGTAAATTCCTTGGACATGTTGTCTCCTCCTAATATATTTTTACGCGAAGATTGCAAAATAAGCCAGAACAATAATACCCAGTACGATACGGTACACGCCGAAAACAGAGAAGGAGTGCTTGCGCACATACTCCATAAGACCCCGGATCACCAGCAGGCTGACGATAAAGGACACGATACAGCCCACGATCAGCACGCCAATCTCGGTGCCGGTGGCCTGAACTCCGGACAGCAGGAATTTAAGACCCTTGATGGCGGAAGCGCCCAGCATGGTGGGAATGGCCATGAAGAAGGAAAATTCTGCGCCGGCACTGCGGCCAACGCCGATCATGATGGCGCCCAGAATGGTGCTACCGCTGCGGGAAGTGCCGGGCACCAGGCTCAGGCACTGGAAGAGACCGATCATTAGGGCGGTTTTGTAGTCGATGTCATGGACATCAGAAATGGCTTTGGCGTATTTTCCCTGGTTCCGCCGCTCCACCAGAATGAAGGCGATGCCGTAAACAATCAGGGCGATGGACACCACAATGCCATTGTGCAGATGCGCATCCATCCAGTCATCGAACAGCACGCCCACGATACCGGAGGGAATGATGGCGGCAATGACCTTGAACCAGAGGCTCCAGGTCTGCTTTTTTTCAAGATTGGATTTGCTGGGGGCGAAGGGATTCAGTTTGTGGAAAAACAGTACAATCACCGCCAGAATGGCGCCCAGCTGAATCACAACATCAAACATGGAGTTGAATTCTTCGGACATCTGCAGCGTCACAAATTCATTCAGCAATATTAGATGGCCGGTGGAGGATACCGGGAGCCATTCCGTGATGCCCTCCACAATGCCGAAGAGAATGGCTTTTATAATTTCAATCATAGTAAGCTCCTTTTTCATGATGTAAATGATCGTATATCTTAGCAAGGAGCTGTTACTTTCTTGTCACCGAACAAGAAAGTAACCAAAGAAGTCGTCTTAAGGGGGACTTTTCAAAAAGCCGTCCCCCTTAAGAAGCCCCCTCCTGTGCTGTCAGGCCGGCAGGTTTTAACACGGAGGCGGGAATGTTCCGATTCCCGCCCATCCGTCCTCAGTACCACCCCATTTGGGCAGAAATCGGGACATTTTTGCCCAAATTAGGATCCAGGTTAAGGTGCTCCGGCGCCTATGGCGTTGCGGCCGGGGGATTCACAAGGGGACGGCTGGGGCGCGCGGGAGCGCGACTTACAGGACCCCTTGTGCCTGCTTCTTTTGGTACTTTTCTTGCAGGAGCAAGAAAAGTACAGGCAGAACCTTC
>JAFQTF010000007.1 GCA_017409205.1 Oscillospiraceae bacterium
CCCTGGCTGGTATCGAGGACGAAGTCAATGTTTCCGCTGAGGCTGCTTCCTACACCCGTCCCGAGGAAGTCGAAGAGTTCGTGACCCGCACCGGCTGCGACTCCCTGGCTATCGCTATCGGCACCTCCCACGGCGCTTACAAGTTCACCCCCGAGCAGTGCACCCTGAACGAGGAAGGCATCCTGGTTCCCCCCGCTCTGCGTTTCGACGTTCTGGAAGAAGTCACCAAGCGTCTGCCCGGCTTCCCCATCGTTCTGCACGGTTCTTCCTCCGTTCCTCAGGACTACGTCGCCATGGTCAACACCTACGGCGGCAAGATGCCCAACGCCATCGGTGTTCCCGAGTCCCAGCTGCGTAAGGCTGCTGAGCTGTCTGTCTGCAAGATCAACATCGACTCCGACCTGCGTCTGGCAATGACCGGCACTGTCCGTAAGTACTTCGCTGAGAATCCCTCTCACTTCGATCCTCGCCAGTACCTGAAGCCCGCCCGTGCCAACATCAAGGAAGTTGTCCGCCACAAGCTGATCAACGTTCTGGGCTGCGCCGGCAAGGCCTAATTTACATCCAAAAGAAATGGACTCCCATCAGGGGGTCCATTTTTTGTATAAGAAAACCGGCTTCCGGATGTTCGGAAGCCGGTTGATTTATCGGATCCGGTTGTCGCCCCGGATGGCGCTTCTCAGACCCAGTTCCGTGCCATTCAGCATTCGGGGGAAATTCTCCCGATGCTTGTAGATGATGACAGCCGTGGCTGCCATCAGGATCAGGGCTGTGATCCAGCTGCGGGTGAAGCCAATGTAGAGCGGTACGGAAAGAATGGTGGTCAGGGTGCCGCAAACAATATAGTCTGTGAGGATGGTCACAACTACGACGGCAACGGCTACCACCAGCGCCAGACGCCAGTTCAGGGCCAGAGTCATGCCAAAATAGGAGGCAAAACCTTTGCCACCACGGAATTTCAGGTAGAAGGGGAAAATATGCCCCAGAACGCAGGCAACACCAGCCACTGCACCGGCATGTTCCAGCTCCGGGAACAGCCATTTTGCCAGCAGAACTGCAACGGCAGCCTTGCCGATATCATGCACCGCAGTCAGAACACCGGCCTTCCAGCCCAGCAGCACCACTGCATTGGAGGCCCCCAGATTGCCGCTGCCGGCACTGCGCAGATCTGCCCTTGCTGCCTTTGCCAGATAGTAGGCCATATTGGAGCAGCCCAGGAGATAGCCAATCAGGATCACAAGAATATATTTCATAGCCTTCACCGCCTTTTGCGTCATTATAGCACAGAAAACGGCTGGAGAGAAGGGCATTATAAGGGTTTTTGCAAAAACCTTTTTCTGACGTGGTAAAAAATATAGCACGAAAACTGTGTAAAACGCTGAAAAGCTTGGCGATTTCTTGACTGGATTTATGTGTTATGATAAGCTTAACTGGATGCAATGGAATGCAAGATTCCGATTTTGAAAGGAGAAAAATCACTATGCGCAATGTTACTTTGATGACGCAGGCACGGTTTGCAAAGCAGGGCGAGGCTTTGGCAGCTGTGGCTCTGCCTCACACCTGGAATGCTCTGGACGGCCAGGACGGCGGCGCTGACTACTGGCGCGGCATTGGCACCTACGAGATCGACCTGCCCAACCCCACTGCGGGCAAGAAGCAGTACATCGAGATCCGCGGCGCCAACCATGTGGCAACTGTCTACTGCAACGGCCGCGAGCTGGGCACCCATAAGGGCGGCTTCTCCACCTTCCGTTACGACCTGACTCCTGCCATGAAGAAGGAAGGCAACGTGCTGACTGTGGTTGTCACCAACGGTGTTTCCGACATCTATCCCCAGAACGCCGACTTCACCTTCTACGGCGGCCTGTACCGTGATGTGAACTTTATCGAGGTCAATGAAGCCCACTTTGATCTGCTGAAGCACGGCACCGATGCCGTCTTCGTTACTCCCCATGTCTCCGGCAAGACCCGTGTTGACCTGTTCCCCGTGAATACCTGCTGCTGCGGCCACACCATCAAGGTGGAGCTGAAGGACGCTGAAGGTAATGTGGTCGGCACCGCTGAGACCAAGGCAGAGGCACATGCTCATGTTCTGATCGATGTGAAGGATCCCCATAAGTGGAACGGCATGGCTGATCCCTACTGCTACACCGCCACTGCTTCCATCGTCAAGGACGAGGAAGTTCTGGATGCAGTCACCGTCACCTATGGCTACCGCTCCTTCCATGTGGATTCCAACACCGGTTTCCATCTGAATGGCAAGAGCGTTCCTCTGCACGGTGTTTCCCGTCACCAGGACCGCAAGGACAAGGGCTGGGCCATCTCCAAGGCTGACCACGAAGAGGATGCTGCTCTGATCAAGGAGCTGGGTGCCAACACCATCCGTCTGGCTCACTATCAGCATGACCAGTACTTCTACGACCTGTGCGACCACACCGGTTTCGTTCTGTGGGCTGAGATTCCCTTCATTTCCCAGTTCATCCCCACCAAGGAAGCTTACAACAACACCATTTCCCAGATGACCGAGCTGGTTGCTCAGAACTACAACCACCCCGCCATCATGTTCTGGGGCATCTCCAACGAGATCCTGATCGGCGACGACCGCGAGGATCTGCGTCAGAACCTGCGCGATCTGGCCAAGCTGGCCAAGTCCATGGACCCCAGCAGACTCACCACCATGGCTCAGGTCTCCATGACTCCCATGGATTCCGAGCACAACTACATCACCGATGTGGTCTCCTATAACCACTACTTCGGCTGGTATGTTGGCGATGTTGAGGACAACGGCCCCTGGTTCGACAAGTTCCATGCTCTGAACCCCGATATTCCTCTGGGCGTTTCCGAGTACGGCGCTGAGAACATCCTGATGTGGCATACCGCTGAGCCCGACAACCACGACTACACCGAAGAGTACGCCAACTACTACCATCACGAGATGCTGAAGACCTTCGCAACCCGCCCCTTCCTGTGGTCCACTCACCAGTGGAACTGCTTTGACTTCGCGGCTGACGCCCGTAACGAGGGTGGCGTGAAGGGCATGAACAACAAGGGCCTGATTACCTACGACCGCAAGACCAAGAAGGACGCTTTCTATGTCTACAAGGCATGGTGGAATCCCGAGCCCATGGTCTTCGTTTCCGGCAGCCGTTTCGTCAACCGCGGACCCGGCGCTGAGCGCGATGTTATCGTCTACACCAACTGTGACGAGGTTACTCTGGTGGTCAACGGCGCTGAAGTCGCTACCCAGAAGGCAGTGGATCACAAGATCGTCTTCGAGAACGTTGTTGTGGACGGTGAGAACGTCATCTCCGCTTACGCAGGCGACGTTAAGTCCAACGAGGTCAAGCTGAACGGTGTTGCCGAGCACGACTACTCCTATGACCTGCCCGAAGGCAACCAGGGTGCCAACTGGTTCGATGATCCTGCCGCTGTGGCAGCCCGTACCGCCTTCAAGTACCCCAAGGGCTACTACTCCATCAAGGATAAGGTGGGCGTTCTGATGTCCAATCCCGAGACCGCAGCCATTCTGGGCGAGACTCTGGCCAAGGTTATGGGCGGCGCCGGCAGCCTGATGAGCGGCGAAATGGAAATGGGCGAGAGCATGAAGGAATTCATGAACATGATGCGTCTGAGCGATATGCTGAAGATGTACGGCGGCGCTGTCTCCGCTGAGGTCAAGCTGGCCCTGAACGAGGCTCTGACCAAGATCAAGAAGTAATTCTCCCTCCAAAATCCAACAGGAGGCGGCCCACCGCCGCCTCCTGATTTTTTGAAAGAAGGTATATTCTATGAAAGACTGCAACTGCGGCTACTGTGTCGGCGGCGAGCCTCTGGCAAAATTCGGCATCAAGATCTGCGACCTGAAGGTTTCCCAGCTGATCCTCTTTAAGGAGCAGAGCCATCCCGGCCGTGTCATCGTGGCCTACAAGGATCATGTCTCCGAGCTGGTGGATATCTCCGCTGAAGAGCGTGCGCTGTTCTTCGAAGACGTTGCCACCGCTGCCAAGGCGGTCCATGCCGTGTTCCATCCCGATAAGGTGAACTATGGTGCCTACGGTGATGGCGGCTGCCACCTGCACTTCCATCTGGTTCCCAAGTACAAGGATGCCTTTGAGTGGGGCACTCCCTTTGCCATGAACCCCGGCAAGACCTACCTGACCGATGCTGAGTACGACGACATGATCGCCAAGATCAAGGCCGCCCTCTAATTTGGATATCAAAAGCCCACGGTATAGCCGTGGGCTTTTTCTTATGTCAGATTCAGCTTTTTATCTGTCAGCCAGTGTATCAGGAAATAGCCGCCGATACCGATAATCAGGCTGGTCAAACTGGTGGCGGAGAAGAACCAGAGGATGTTCTCCGTGAAAACCACAGACAGGTTTGCAAAGGTCAGGACAAAACTCTGTACTATGCTGATGCCGTAATAGACAGCAACGGCTGCCAGAATTTTGTGTCTCTTTGCCACCATGGCGCCGATGGTGACGGACAGCATCAGAACGATCAGCTCAGACAGTGCAGCGATGATGCCGGTACCGGTAACGGCTGCCAGAACATCAAAGTGCTCAATGAGAGAAGTCCACATCTGGCTGAAGGCTTCCTTCAGGCCCAGCGACACATCACTCCAGATAAGATTTTCCGGGAAAGCAGTCAGGAACAGCAGCACCGCGATCACCACGGCCAGGGCAACGGACACCATCATAATGAGCTCTCCGATGATGGTATTCACCAGACTGGACAGCAAAATCTGATGGGTGGTGACGGGGAGCGTAAAGGTCAGATACCCTTCGTCCGTAAAGCACCGCTTGTAAAACCGGTAGATCAGGAAGAACAGACTGCCGGCGCTGCATATTGCCACCGCACCAACGCCCGCCATAAAGAGAAATACACAGGCCACAGAGACAAATTTGACAGCGATTCCTGCATCATTCATACTGACAAATGCACCGTTTTGGTCGTTCCAGACAATATAGTGCATAACGCTGCCGATGGCAATACCTGCAATCAGGATAATGACGCACAGCAGGGCAAGAATACCTTTCGTTGCTTGCCATTCGTGCTTTAACAGTTTGGTAAACATCTGAACACCTCCCGGAACAGTTCATCCAGCGATTTGCCGGTTTCCTCCCGCACTTCGTCAGCGCTGCCGCTACGGATCACTTTGCCGTTGTACAGGAAAATGAATTCATCCAATACCCGCTCCACATCCGAGATCAGATGGGTGGAGATCAGCACGGTGGCTTCCGGGTCATAATTGGAAATGATGGTATTTAAGATGTAGTCCCGGGCAGCGGGATCCACACCGCCGATAGGTTCGTCCAGTAGGTACAGCTTTGCCCGGCGGCTCATCACCAGCACCAGCTGCACTTTCTCCTGATTGCCCTTGGACAGGGCCTTGAACCGGGTGTCCGGAGAGATGCCCAGAGCGGCGAGCATGTGCTCTGCCCGTTTCCTGTCGAAGTCTGCATAGAAGTCCTGGAAATAATCCAGAAGCTCCGAAACCTTTCTGCTCTTATTGAAATAGGGCCGGTCAGGCAGATAGGAGACCATAGCCTTCGTGGGGGTTCCCACAGTCTGGCCACAGATGGCGATGCTGCCTGCTTTCGGGGTCAGCAGTCCGGCGGCCAGTTTGATAAAGGTGGTCTTGCCGCTGCCGTTGGGTCCCAGCAGACCCACGATCTTGCCCTTGGGCAGATTCAGAGTCAGGTCATCCAGCGCCAGTGTGTTATGGTAGCGCATGGTAAGGCCGCTGGCAGTCAATACAGATTGTTCCATTGATTATTCCTCCTGTTCTCCCTCCAGCTGCAGCAGAAGCCCTGCAGCCTGGGTGGGGGTGATGCCGAATACCATGAATTTTTCGGCGCATTCCTGAGCGAGTTCCCGGAGAATCCGCTCCCGTGTGGCATGTAAAATGCTTTCGTCAGTCGTGACCGTGCGGCCGCTGGTGCCGCCGCCCACCAGCAGCCCCTCCCGTTCCAGTTCCGTCAGGGCCCGCTGCATGGTATTGGGGTTGACCTGCGCTTCACTGGCCAGATCCCGAACCGATGGCACTTTCATTCCGGGTTTCAGCTCTTCTTTCAGGATGGAACCCCGGATGGCTGCCATGATCTGCTGGTATACCGGGCGGTCGCCGGTAAATTTCCAGTTCATAATGCACCTCCTTGTGTTATTGTATTAGTGCACTAATACAATAACACAGACATTCTCTTCTGTCAAGCGTGCAAAGAAAATCTTAAGAATGAAAAGAAAGGACATGATTTTGTTTGGGTTTCCTCTTGTCAGCCTGAAAAAAATATGATAAACTAAATTAGTTTGAGATAAATTACCATTTCGGAGGCCCACTATGCGTATGGAAGGACCCATCTAGACTTCCTCCGGGATCGAAGTATGTGAGATAAGTGAATGAATTTGGAGGAAAACAATGTCTGACTTAGTACAAGAAATCAGCCGCCGCCGGACCTTTGCCATCATTTCCCACCCCGACGCCGGTAAAACCACCCTGACCGAAAAATTCCTGCTCTACGGCGGCGCCATTGCTCAGGCAGGTGTCGTTAAGGGCAAGAAGAATTCCCGTGCTGCCACCTCTGACTGGATGGAAATTGAAAAACAGCGTGGTATTTCTGTCACCTCTTCCGTTATGCAGTTCCAGTATGGCGGCTTCTGCATCAACATTCTGGATACCCCCGGCCACCAGGACTTTTCTGAAGATACCTACCGTACTCTGATGGCTGCCGACTCCGCCGTCATGGTCATCGACGGTGCCAAGGGCGTGGAGCCCCAGACCCGGAAGCTCTTTAAGGTCTGTGCTATGCGCCATATCCCCATCTTCACCTTTGTCAACAAGATGGACCGGGAAACCAAGGATCCCTTCGATCTGCTGGATGAGGTGGAGCGGGAGCTGGGTATCGAGACCTACGCCATGAACTGGCCCATCGGTTCCGGTAAGGATTTCCAGGGCGTTTATGACCGGGAAAAGAGCGAGCTGGTGTTTTTCTCCGGTGTTTCCGGCAAGAACAAGGCCGATAAGCTGAGCGTTGACCTGTATGATCCCCAGGTTGCCCAGATCCTGGATTCCGAGACCAAGCACCAGCAGCTGATTGATGATGTGGAACTGCTGTCCGCCGGCCGGGAAATGGATTTTGAGGCTGTCAGAAACGGCCAGCTGTCTCCTGTGTTCTTTGGCTCAGCGCTGACCAACTTCGGCATCGAGCCCTTCCTGGAGAACTTCCTGAAGCTGACCCCGCCTCCGCTGTCCAGAGTTGCTGACTGCGGCGAGATTGATACCTTCAGCCCTGATTTCTCTGCCTTTGTCTTTAAGATCCAGGCCAATATGAACAAGGCACACCGTGACCGGCTGGCCTTTATGCGTATCTGCTCCGGTAAGTTTGAGCGTGACAAGGAATACTACCATATTCAGGGCAAAAAGAAGATGCGCCTTTCCCAGCCCCAGCAGCTGATGGCGGCTGAGCGTGAAATCGTGGAGGAGGCCTATGCCGGTGATGTCATCGGCGTTTTTGACCCCGGTATTTTTGCCATTGGTGATACCATCACCGTTCCCGGAAAGAAGTTTGAATACTCCGGTATTCCCACCTTTGCCCCTGAGCATTTCTGCCGTGTCAGCGCCAAGGATTCCATGAAGCGCAAGCAGTTCGTCAAGGGCACCGAGCAGATCGCCCAGGAGGGCGCTATCCAGATCTTCAAGGTTCCCAACTCCGGTATGGAGGAGGTCATCGTTGGCGTCGTGGGTACTCTGCAGCTGGATGTGTTCCAGTACCGCATGAAGAATGAGTACGGCGTGGATCTGCGGATGGAGATGCTCCCCTATGAGGAGATCCGCCTGATCGACAAGTATAAGGGAGATCTGTCCGACCTGAATCTGGGCAGCGATGCAGAACTTCTGGAGGATTACCGCGGCCGCAGCCTGTTGGTGTTCAGCAGCTACTGGGCCATCGACTTCATCTGCCGCCGGAACTCCGGTCTGGAGCTGAAGGAGATCGTAGTGGACGAAGGCTAAACAGAATACAAACCGGGCAGGGGAGACTCTGCCCGGTTTTGCATGGGGAGGAGAGCCGATGCTTTGCCATGACATGGGAATTGGCGGCTGACAGCAAAGCCATCGGAGAGAAAACGATCTATGTTTTCCAGTTCTTGCATTCCGGAACGGGGTGGAATATAATAGGATCAAAAGGAGGCGGCGGAATGAAGGCTTGGCAGCATTTTAAGACGATCACCCGGCACAAGTGGCTTGTTTTTCAGGGCTGCGCCCGGGTGGGGCTTTACCGGCAGGGGATTACCCATGATCTGAGTAAGTACATGCCCACGGAGTTTATGGTGGGTGTCCGCTATTTTCAGGGAACACGCAGTCCCAATGCCGCGGAGCGCGAAGAGAAGGGCTACAGCGAAGCATGGATGCACCACAAGGGCCGAAACCGGCACCACTATGAATACTGGACAGATCTGAGCTACCAGACGCGTCAGTATGAATCCGTGGAAATGCCCCGGAAGTATTTCGTGGAGATGATTATGGACCGCCGGGCTGCCTGTATTGTCTATCAGGGGAAGAACTACCGGGATGATTCGGCTCTGATCTACTTTGACAAAAGCAAGGAAAAGGCGCTGATGCACCCCGAAACCCGACGGCAGCTCAGCTTTGTATTGACTATGCTGGCGGAAAAAGGCGAGCAGGAGACCTTCCGCTACCTGAAAGAAGAAGTGCTCGCAGGCAAGCCCTGGCCTTGGGAAAAGAATTTTGAGAAAAATGAAAGTAATGCTTGACTTTTCTGATTTTTTGCATATAATAGAACCGTCAGAACGAGCATAGAGGATTTGTGTAACGGTAGCACACCGGACTCTGACTCCGTTTGCGGGGGTTCGAATCCCTCATCCTCTGCCAACAAAAAAAGACCACCCGTTGGGTGGCCTTTTTTTGTTGGCAGAGAACCGGGGGAGGGACTCGAACCAATCAAAATGCAACAGGGTGTATTTTGTAAAGGAAGGTTTTACCCCTTCGCAAAATACACATGACTGCGGCTCATTTGTGGCAATGTGAAAAGCGGTTATGGGAAAGGAGTAAAAAGTCCGTAAGTAACCGCAAGCGAAGCTACGAAAGGAGCCTGTATGAAATCTTTATACGAAGAATTGGACGGCACATACCGGCAAGTCGGAGATTATTTCATCCCGGACATTGAACTGCCCGAAAGGCACTACGAAATCGGCAAATATGGCCGTATGCGCCATCGCTATCTCAAAGAGCATCGCAAAATCCAGTACACAACCATGATTCTCAACGGTACGCTCTATGATCATCTGGAAGAAATTGACCGGATCTGCAACGAGCGCATGGAAACCATGGTAGCTGCCATGAAAAAGCAGCAAGGCATCACAGAAGAACTGAAAGCCAGAGATCAGCTTGCATGGGTGGGCGCTATGAATAATATCCGCAATGCAGCAGAAGAAGTTATCCTCCGGGAACTGGTCTATGAGGAGGACGGCGCATGAGTATTCTGGAAGAATTGTGGTATGGCAATATTGAGCCTGCCGAATATGATATTTCACCCGACAAGAAATATAAGGGGATGCTTCAACTCATTAGCCGGAACGAGGATAAGCTGCTTGCGACCATGACGGATGCGCAGAAAGAGTTGTTCACCAAATACGCAGATTGTGTCAGAGAATATCAAGTCATGGCGGAGTGCCTGCTGTTCCAGAACAGTTTCCGGCTGGGTGCCAGGATCATGCTGGAAGTTATGGCAGAATAATTGAGCTAAGAGGGCCGTCTCCGGTTTGGGGACGGCCTTTCTGCGTTTATGGGGGTTATTCTTGTTCCTTGTTTTTCTTTCTGCTCTTATAAACATTATACTGGTTCTTGCACTTGGGACTACAGAACAGATTGCTCTGTCTGCTTGCGGCAAAGACCTTCTGACAATGCTTGCAGAGCTTCAAGGGAGTATCCTCATCTGTCAGCATGAAACTGAACATCATTTGAATGCCCAGCAGCAGAGAATGGAAATCCCATACGATAGTAGGCTTATCAAACAGGGCGATATGGTAAGTGGGAGCCATGCCGCCGAATGCTGCCATGCTCATGTGCAGTGTCTTTTTTGCTTCATCCTTGAGAGAAGCATTATCCTCATAGTAGAAAAAGCTGGTCAGCAGATGGAATGCCCAGTCCTTGAACTGTGCAGTCAGCCAGTCGTACCGCTCTGAGTATTGCCGCTGGAAACTCATATTCATAGCCATCGGCTGCTCCGAGAAGGTCAGCGCCAATGCCTGCATGGTTCTGTCCTCGTTGATATTCCAACTGGATTCTATGCCCTTTTTAACAAGATTCAGCTTGTCGAAGGGGTAGAACAGTTCCAGATACTTTTCGGTGGGCATGGTTTCTTCCCGGATATACGGGTTCTTGGGAAGATACACCGCTTCATATTCCATAAACTGGGGCGTGGTAGGCAGAGCGGTCATGAACCCTAACAGACCGTACTTATGCACGAAATCCATGACACCCTGGCGGATCACTTCTTCAGACTTTCTGCCCATGGAAAGCAGACCCACATTCAGCGCATCCAATACCAACTGCTCCGGATTCTCCAGGGGGTTATATACCTCCGGCTTTGCATCCAGTGCCGCTGTCACATATTGGACTCCATTCTTTCCTTCTTTCAATTCGTATCGGTCATAGCGCACCCAATAGGAACTTGCCCGTTCAAACAGATTCTTCATGGAACACCTCACTGTGTAATCCGTAAATCACAATTTCATATTACTATCTTATCAGCCATCCTTGCTATCGTCAAGGGTGGCTTTTTTGCGTCTTGGGGTCTTGTTTTCCTTTTTGACTCTGGCAGCAGTTCTGCCCTTCTGCAACAAGGCCGCTTCATACAAGGATATAAATTCCCGTTCCCGCAGAGAAAGCGATCCTGCCGCTTTATTCTTCAGATGGTCATAGAGTTTCCTCTGCAATTTCCGTGTGTATGTATCCCGTACCTTTCGGATATTCCGGTCAGACTGCCCTCGCAACTCAGCCAGTTTGCTTGCGCTGTAAAGCCGAAGAGAAAGGAAATACAGAATCTCCTTGTGTTCCATCTTGAGATTTTTTACAAGGTTGGAAAGGAAACTGTCTGCCGTCAGTTCGTGCATTTCATAGGGACAGTCAAAGAGAATGTCCAGAAACTGTCCTCTTGTCAAAAGCCGGTGTTCCGGTGAACACATCCACTCCGGGAATACAAGTGCGTCATAGGTCTTTTTCTTATATTCCAAAGGCACATCGCCACGGAGGACTTCGTGATACCGTTCTCTGCGCTCCCGGTTCCGGTCAAGTCTGTCCATCTCACCGATCACCACATTGAAGTCGGTATCTTTCCGGGCAGCTTTGCCAAGCCGCTCCACAGCAAACTCGTCGATCTGCTGCCGCAGGGTATCGAAGCCAATGGGCGCATCCGGATCATCGCCATCTTCCGGTATATCATCGTCATAACCATCTGGATCTTCGTCCTGTTCAATCTGACTTTCCAGTACCGATTCAAACTCTGCATCCAGAGCAGCGCCCAGATCTTCGTCAAAAGGAATGGCATCGGAGGATTCTGCTTCCTCTGCAAATATCGTGAAGTCATGCTCCGGCTTCCATGCCGTATCTTCCGCAGCTTCGATCTCTTCGTACTCATCAAATTCGTTTGCCATGACTTCACCACCCTTCTGTTGTTCATTTTAGCATATCGCAGATTATTTTGAAGAATATTCTGTAAAAAATCAAAAATAAATTCTCGAAACAGTTCCGTTTTACATACCCCTTTTCTCCTATAAGTGAGGAAGTAATCCGAAAACACCATTTTCGGATTACTTCTATCTTACAGAAAGGAGGAAATGCCTATGATGAAACCCATGAGAGAACTGACCCCGAAGGAAATCCGTTCCATCCGAAAGCTGGTCACATCCAAGTGTGCCAACTACGACAAGGAATACGGATGCCTGCCCCTGGACTGTGAGTGTCCGATGCTGAACATCTGCTACACCCACAGCGCCATGTGCAGCTACTTCCGGGAGTCCGTTCTGCCCAACGATCCGGAACTGTCTGCTGCCTTTCAGCCGCTGCCCACCAAGAGCTGTAAGTATTGTGGAAAGTCATTTCCGGTTGATGGGCGCAAGGTGTACTGCTCTGCAAATTGTGCCGACGCAGCCAGCCGGGAGCAGACAGCCGCCAGGGTACGAAAGCACCGGAAAAAGAAAGCGGATATGTAACGAATTAGCCTTGAAAAGTTGTTGTGTGTCAACGACTTTTCGGGGCTGTTTTCATATCCCCGGTGTGTTTGTACCCGGAATACGGTTTTTGCCCTTATGACCGTTACAAGGGCAGCAAAATGAACGATTACGGAATACGAATTTGGATCTCACAACAGGAGGATATATTTGCCTATGACCAACGCCCAACCCCAGCAGAACTACTATTATATCAACCGACGAATCGGTTCTACCAACTATAAAGTCAAGGTGTACTTCAGCGACACCGAGAGAGAAACCATGGAGGAGAAAATATTGAGAATGGTGAAAAATGATGCTATGCAAAGTGCGACTGAATGTGCTATAATGAATGCGCCACAAATGAGCCGTCAGTCTGAAAGGAGCGCATCATGAGCGTGAAACAGACTGAGGAAAAGATTACGGCGCTGTACGAGCGTCTGTCCCGTGATGATGACCTTGCGGGAGAAAGCAACTCCA